>JAFUBF010000473.1 GCA_017460325.1 Clostridia bacterium
CACCTTCCTTCCGACCATCCTTTATTCTGATTCTGGCTGTACATATCAGTGCATATTGGTATACAATAATGGCATCCGGGATACCTTTCGTGTCCCTCTGCCCAGATGCAAATTCGTTCAAATAATTTTTTCCTGCCCTCTTAGTCAGTCCAGAGAAGGTCACTTCAGGATATCTGACCCGGATCGTATTCCATCCGTCCTCTTTATCTGCACTCTCTTTTATGCTTGCCTCATAGAACTGCGCTCCTCTGACCACATTCCAGACGAACGTGATCTCGGTCTCTTTCACTTCTTCCGCTTTGAGACCTTTGACCGGATCGAGGGAAGTCACTCCCGCTGTCGGCTTCTCCGTCGGCGTCGGGCTCGGCGTGGCCGTCGGCTTCACCGTCGGTGTCGGGCTCGGCGTAGCCGTCGGCTTGATGGTCGGCGTCGGACTAGGCGTAGCTGTCGGCTTCACGGTCGGTGTCGGACTCGGCGTGGCCGTCGGTTTCACCGTCGGCGTCGGACTCGGCGTGGCCGTCGGTTTCACCGTCGGCGTCGGGCTCGGCGTAGCTGTCGGTTTCACCGTCGGTGTCGGACTCGGTGTGGCCGTCGGTTTGACGGTCGGTGTCGGGCTCGGCGTGGCTGTCGGTTTCACCGTCGGTGTCGGGCTCGGTGTGGCCGTGGGTTTCGCCGTCGGTGTCGGACTCGGTGTAGACGTCGGTTTCACAGTCGGCGTCGGACTCGGTGTGGCCGTCGGTTTCACCGTCGGCGTCGGGCTCGGCGTGGCTGTCGGTTTCACCGTCGGTGTCGGACTCGGCGTGGCCGTCGGCTTGACGGTCGGTGTCGGGCTAGGCGTGGCTGTCGGTTTCACCGTCGGTGTCGGACTCGGCGTAGCCGTCGGCTTGACGGTCGGTGTCGGGCTCGGCGTAGCCGTCGGCTTCACAGTCGGCTTCACCGTCGGCGTCGGACTCGGCGTGGCCGTCGGCTTCACGGTCGGCGTCGGACTCGGTGTAGCTGTGGGTTACACCGACGGCGTGGCTGTCGGCTTCACCGTCGGCGTCGGGCTCGGCGTGGCTGTCGGCTTCACCGTCGGCGTCGGACTCGGCGTGGCTGTGGGCTCCTCTGTCGGCATCGGACTCGGCGTATTCGTCGGGTTCACCGTTGGCGTCGGACTCGGCACTTCAGTCGGTTCTTCCGTTATGCTTGCGGTAACCGCCGCTGTCGTTGCGGAAGGAATTCCGCCGTCCGACTTCGGTCTCGAGAAGAAAGCCACCGCCGCCCCCGCAATAACAACAATGCCCACTGCGGATGCAATAATTTTGAGGTTGGGGCCACTTCCCGAAGGCGTACGCTTTTCAGCAGACGGGCCATTCACTGCCTCTTTTCGGACCGTTTTCTGCGAAAAATCCCGCTGCTGCTGCACGGGTTCAATGCGTACCGGTTCCGGTTTCGTCCCGTTTTCCGTATTCTTTTTTCGGAGTTTTTTCAACTCATCTGTTTCGTTAAATCGCGCGTAAAAAGATTCTTCATCCGGATACCTGAACTTGTAAAACGCCTGTATCCGATTGGTTCTCATGGCCAGACCACGGGTAAGTTCCAGTTCCTCCAGATAAATGAGGATCTGCTTAACCCCTTTATCTCTGGCATAATCCAGTTCGTCCAGGCAGTTTTTTGACTTAATAAAGGATTCCGTCAGGAACGCGATAAAAATGCTGCATTCTTCAATATGCAAAGCAATCGTATCTGCCCATTCCGTTCCCGGATCTATCCCTTCATCATACCAGACGTTATATCCCAGCTCATGGATACGGGAAACAATCGGCATAACCCGGTCCATGTCTTTATGCGAATAGCTGATAAAAAGATATCCTTCTTTGCCTTCATACGGTCTTATCATCGTTTCACCTGTACTGTTATATGGTTCCTCGGACTGTAAAATGCTCAGTAGCACCTGGCATCTGTTCAGAATACCGTTTGGTTTCAGCATTCCAAACTTCTTCCGAAGCCTTTAATTCAGCCTCTTCCTCAACGCCCGAAAAATTTCAGATATAGTATACCATCATAATTGCTTCGGATAAAGTCATTTTTTCGTGAATTCCTGCAAGAACTGCTGAAGTCGTTCTCCTGGATTTTCACCAACCCGGATGGCGAGGAAAAAAAACATCCTTCCAAGGCTATATGCAAAAAACTGAAGAGACTCCTTCTCCATCTTTCCGGAGTACTGTCTCAGAGCCAGACATGAAAAATCCGATTCCCACAGATGGACTCCAATCTGAAATCTCCTCTTTCCCGCGTGAAGAAAAAGGGAGTCCAATAACGGATGAAGCTCCCCGAAGGGAGCATCATACGCCACATAGGATAAAGTGCATCTCCCGGAGTGGAGGCTATCCTTCTTTTCCGGTCAGACGGGGATCCTCGGCAAACGCAGGGGTTCCCTTCAGTCATGTGACCAGTACAGTTCCAGTTCATGCCGAAGTTTCCACCGCTCCGGAGCGGTTAAACCGGCCTCCCTTTCTCCGGACATCTGCTGCAATACGGCCAGTGCTGCCGCTGTCGTTTCTGCTTTACTGAATACCCGGACCGCGTCGGTGTACAGCTTTTCCTCAGTTGCTGTGCAGACGCCAATCTCCGCCCCGGCAAGCACGCCATCCTCCTGCAGGAGGCGGTCCAGATATGCCCTACCGGCAACAAGATAGGGACGTTTTCCGGAAACGCAAAGAGAAAACAGCGGCTTTTCCGCATAAACATGCACCAGTTTCCCGGCTTTCTTGAAATACAGCGGTTCGGCAGCTTCGCCGGAAAGGACACGGCACACAGCCTTTTCCGCCTCGCAGGGTTCGTATTTCTCCCGCTTCTCCCGGCGCCTTTCCGTCTCTTTCAAGACTTTTTCACTATGTCGCAGCAGCGGAATCATCCGGCCCATGATCCGTCCGCAGACCTCCGCATCCGTCACCGCCCGGTGACTCTGTCTGTTCTGGATGCCGAAGGCGTGTGCCACCATATCCTGCGAATGACTGTAAAGCTTCGGCAGAGCAACACGCGAGAGAGAACAGGTATCCGCGTAGACAATGTCCGCACTGATTCCCATCCGCGAAAACTGCGATGCAAGAAACTTCATGTCAAAGGTGGCATTGTGTCCCACCAGCACCGTATCCCCGGTCATGGCATCTCCGAAAAACTCCAGCAGTTCCGGATAGACCTTCTCCGGCGCCGGGGCATTCCGCACCATCTGATCGGTAATGTGGTTGACCATCCGGGCCTCATACGGGACCCGGTTCACGGAATGAATCAGACTGCTGTACTGACGGACGGGCACCCCGTTCTGAAACAGAACGGCGCCTACCTCAATGATCCGGTCATAATAGCTGTCAAGTCCGGTTGTCTCCGTATCAAAAGCAATGAACCGTTTTTCGAGAACGGAAAGAAGCGGCGCACTCAGTCCAAGTCTGGTAAATGACAGTGTATTCATGCTTACTCCCCAACAATCCTCAGAAATGCCGATACAGCCAGATAAAGCTGCATCCCGGTATGGCCACCGCTCCGGCATCGCGGCTTTCGCCCGTCAGAAGGTTCTGGTACAGATCCGTATCATGGACCCAGGCCGTTTCCGTTCCGTCTCCGAAATTGAACAGACCCAGAAGCTTCTCGCCTTTATAGTACCGCCCGATGCCCAGAATATGATCATTCCCGGTATCAATACGCCAGGTATCCGCCCGTCCGTCGAAAACATCCATCCGGTCCCTCAGCTGCTCCAGCTGACGGATGGAGGCGAAGATTCTACCCTCCAGGGTCAAATCATCCTGCCGGCGAACGGCCTTATTCCAGTCCATATTGCCCCGGTGCAGATACCGGCTGTCATCTGCTTTCAGCGGATCCTCATGATAGTGGTTATCATTCTCCTGCCCGATCTCATCCCCGCTGTAGAGTACCGGAATACCGCTCATGGTAAACATGAAGGCATGCAGCATGATATCCAGCGAAAGTGCCTTTTCCAATGCCTCCGTGTCGCCGGAAAGGCGTGCACTTTCAATTCCGCACAGAGAAGCCGTAGTTCCGCACAGACGCGCATCCCCCAGTCGCGGATCATCGTTATACAGTTCCCCCCGCGCCGGGCTCCCCTCCCATTTCCCGGTCAGGTAGTCATTCAGGAATTTCTTGTGCGGGACCTCCATCTGCCCGAACTGGGAGAGGAATCCGTAATCCAGCCCCCACCCGATATCATCGTGGCAGCGCAGATAGTTGAGGAAGGTATACTGCTTCGGAAGGGCAAAGACCTGTTCCATCTGATGTCCCAGCAGCCGCACATCCCGGGTGGCAACCGTATGCCAGATGGAGGCCATGGTAGTCACGTTGTAAAGAAGATGACATTCCGGCCGCTCAACCGACCCGAAATACGGGACAACCTTGCTCGGCTCCATGACAACCTCGCCCAGGAGGAGCGTTCCGGGACATACGATCTCACAGACAATCCGCATGATCCGGACCAGGGTATGTACCTGCGGCAGATTCCGGCAGTTGGTTCCCAGTGCCTTCCAGATGTAGGGAACCGCATCCAGCCGGATGATGTCCACTCCCTGATTGCACAGATACAGCATGTTTTCCGTCATGTCATTGAAGACGACCGGATTGGCATAATTCAGATCCCACTGATACGGATAGAACGTCGTCATGACGATTTTCTGCACCTCGGGACACCAGGTGAAGTTTCCGGGTGCCGTGGTAGGAAACACCTGGGGAACCGTCTGCTCATAGGCGTTGGGAATATCCCAGTTGTCATAGAAGAAGTAGTGGTCCTGGAATTCCTTTTCCCCTGCCCGGGCGCGTCTGGCCCATTCATGATCCTCGCTGGTATGATTCATGACGAAATCCAGACAGACGGCAATGCCCCGTTCATGGCAACATCCGGCCAGCTCTGCCAGATCCTCCCTGGTGCCCAGCTCCGGCTGCACCTTACGGAAATTGCTGACGGCATAACCGCCGTCGCTCCGTCCGGCCGGGCTCTCCAGGAGCGGCATGAGGTGCAGATAATTGACTCCGCAGTCCTGCACATAGGAAAGCTTTTCCCTGACGCCCTTGAGGTTCCCGGCGAATGCGTTCACATACATCAGCATTCCGACCATGTTGTGTCCCTGGTACCACTCCGGATTCGACACCCGGTCCCGGTCCAGTTTCCGCAGCGCCTCCGGACGGC
>JAFUBF010000474.1 GCA_017460325.1 Clostridia bacterium
AAAGACCCATTCAAAACTGGGCTCCTCCTCGTCGTCCACATACGACCTGAGCACCACCACCTGCTTTCCTCCGCTTTCCGAAACGACCGCATTTTCGTTCAGATAAAGCGTTGCCATTTCCTCCTCGCCGTCATACCAGACATCCACATCCAGTTCAATGTCTGTGGGATCCATGTCAACAGAGAGCCGGTCAAACGTGACATCCGTACTGAGCATCAGGTCATCTGCCTCCGGTGACAACTGTCCATCCGGGACCCACCCGCTGTCGGAGCCCCGCTGCAGAGAGTGCAGATCTCCAACTGTTTGAAGTGCCGTATCATCCGCCAGTGCCACGGCAGGACGGAGCAGACGGTTTACAGGCAACAACGCTCCTGTGCCGGCCTGACTGCCGGCCGTTTTCAGCTGGAAATTCATCCGGTCACGCACTTCAATCTTGTCCACCTGAAGATCCACACTGTAATCGCCCGTCCAGTTGTGCGGAATTTTCACGCTCACCATGACGGCGTCATAGGAATCCGGCATGGAGAGTGTGGCCGTTTTCTGCTCTTTTACCTTGTTGATTTTCCCGCTTCTTTCATAGGTCCACTTCCGTACCGCCCATCTGTCCTCATCGCTGGATGACAGTCCGCTTCGGATCAGGTGCACAGCCGTGCTGCCATACCTTTTCTCCGGCGAAGTGCCCCCGGACTCTTTTCCATGGAGGATCTCGCAGTAACTCCGGTCGTGATTCTCCATGTCTACCTGGATCGTCTGTAACTTCGTGTTGTTATGGTAGACCCCGAGATCAAAGGTGGAAATCATCATATTTCCGTTATTGTGTATGGCAATCTGGACATCATCATAGCTTCCGGCATTGGCAATGTCCTTGGTAAAACCGGCACTGAGGAGATCCAGTCCGGGGGTCAGCTTAAAGAAGAACCGGTTCAGCCGGACCTGGTTCCCGCCGCCGGAACTGTCCTGGGACTTTATGGCGTAGTATCCGGTGATGCCACTGTTTCCATCCCTGCTGTCCTCAATCAGGTCAAAGAAGACCGGACCGGCCGGGTTGTTTACCTGATCCGCCTGAATCAGGGCAAAGGTCATCGGTTTTGACATATACGTCTGGGAGAGCGTGTCATCCATCCAGCATCCCCGGATTGCCCAGAGGGCTTTCTTTTCACCGTTTTCCTCTGCGGAAACCGTTTCAACCCACCAGACCAGAGGAACCTTAAAGATTCTGGACACATGAATCCGGGCAGCGGAAACGCCGACATCATAATCCGTCAGGTGCGCCTCATCCAGCCGCATATACATCGTATCCGACGAAACGGCCTGACCGGTGACATATACGCAGCGAAGCCGGTTCATTTTCCCGTCCGCTCCCTTTACCAGATACACAATATGCTCGCTCGCGTGCGATGTCGCCGAGTCCCCGTCGAGCGGCTCCTTTTTGAATATCCGGAAATCCAGTATGGGATCCTCATCCAGGACGAACAGCCCCTCGTTATCCCGGAAATGATAATTGACCGCCAGTTTCCGCTCTTCGCTTTTTCCCGTCGGGGCTGCACACGCATACCAGTGATCCTGAACAGCAGGTACACGGGACGTACTGCTTCCGGAAGCGGAGGCAGTTTTTTCGTACGGATGATTCGGAATACTCTGAACGCCCGCCTGGACATTTTCAAACGTATAATTCTGTATTCCGGAATTTCCCTGTCCCAGTGTTCGGGATTCAATCTGCCCGACCGGTGTATCTGAGGCCAGAGAGAGTCGAATGGTGAACGACTTCACTTTCTCGCCGGCTGCAGGAGAAACCGGGGAAACCATGAGGCGAATCCAGTAATTGTGCTTTACTTCGTCTTCCAGGACATCCTTCGTCCTCGAACTTTCACCGCTGTCATACAGAAACACCTCTGACTCCGTCTGCGGCCGGCAAACCGGTTCGGCATTCTCATCCGCCACCAGGAATATACACGCTGCAGAACTACAGGATACGGTCGTTCCCGGCGTTGTCCCTATATTTGGATTTGCCGTGAAAGTGGCCATTTCAATCCCGTTATCGCTATTTACGAAGGTCGCCACAATCGCCGCCGTCTTTTTCGGAACTTTCGTGACTGTCCCGTCACCGGCCGTAATCTCCCTGTATTCGTTGGCCATGAGCATGGTAATCACAATCAGGTCATGTTTACTGAATTGCTGCACCCCGTATTTTTTCAGGCGCTGCACTTCCACACTGAACCCGACCACATCCCATGTACGGACATCCGCATAAGAAAGCCCATCCTGGATATAAAAGCGTGTTTCATGTCCGCTGTGGAAGTTGTTGATCAGTCCAAGCACGGAATGGGAAGCCGTTTCCATCTGAGGCCCAATCTGCCGGTAATACAGCCCTACTTTGGACGAGGATGACTCCCTGGCCATATAGAACACATAGTCCTTCTTCTGTGCCTGCCCATCTCCGGATTCGATTCGGACAACCGACAGGCTCTCTCCCTGTACACCTGAAAGATCCGTTCCTGATTCGCTTTTGAGAAGAAGCTTTTTGTTGTACGGCTGACTGGTTGTCACATCCGGGCTCTTGTCCTTGGAATCTGCAACGGCTCTGGCCGGTTCAAACATGCTCAAAAAGCGCTCCAGCATGATCTGATTTCGGGAGAGCCGCTTGAATTCCGGAAGCAGCTGATATTTGACCTCATCCCCCAGCTGCTTGATCAGTTTGACAAAGAAGAACTGGGCAGTCAGGCGGGCACCAAATCCGCCGATCAGGGAAAATTCCGTCGCACCGCCCCATCGGAAGAGCAGTTCAAGGAAACCGTATCCTGTTACGGTCACCCCCAGTATCCCTTTGAAACCGATGCCGACGAACACGCCGATTTCAAGGCGGACACTGATCTTAAGCCCGCTGTTTGCCGGCGAAAACTTGAAGCTCTGCAGGCTCAGGCTGTTCCCGTTTCTGGCCATAAACAGATTCACGCCAAGACCTGCAGACACGATGGCATTGAGCGATCCGGTAACGCCCACCGTGACAATCCCACCGAAGATAAACTGCACATCGCCCTGCAGCCTGACATTCACCCCTGCGTTTCCCAACAGACGCAGGACACGCAGGTTATCTTTTCCCTTTACACCGGTAAACTGTCCGGTTCCATAGCCCATAATGCACCAGTCTAGGGACATAGAAGCCAGCTTCCATACAGGCAGCTTAAAGTCCGAGGCGCCGCCGCTTTTGATCTCCTGCACCCGGCGCCATCCTTCATTTTC
>JAFUBF010000475.1 GCA_017460325.1 Clostridia bacterium
AGCATGCCACAGGGCTGTATCACTATCATCACGGGTATGAGGCCCATCAGCATCCGGGCGGAATCTGCCCGTTTACAAACGAGGTATGGGAACTGGCCGCGCCGGAGCGGCCTGCAACGCTGGCTGAATGGGAAGCACAGAAGCATGCGGCGGATGAACTGGCGGCCATTGATGATCAGACGCCGGAAAATGACGACTGGAAAAAGGCCCGGAAGAGCGTGGCGAACGCGAAAAGCGGGTCATCCTCTGCAATTCCGGTAGCGACAGTGGCCGGCGGTGCCGCGTTGCTGGGTGGCGCCTTTGCAGCAGCCCGGGCAAAGCGGAAGAAAGAGGAAGAGAAGGTGGCCGAGTCCACCGGGGAGAGACCGGAAAGCCTCGCCAAAGCGCCTGCGCCAAAGCAGGAGAGTCCTGCCAAACCCTTAGCTGAGACGCCGAAAGCGGAAAAGGATGTGCCGCCGTATGTGCCCCCTGCAGATAAGTCACCGGAGGCCGTAATCCCGGAGGGAACGGTCATCGGACATGACGGGCTTCCGTGGGAGCGGGAGGCGTATGAGCGGGAACATCAGAAGCCGCCAATCCAGCCCGGATCCAGCCAGGTGGCAACCAATTTTGCCGAGCCCAAATGGGGACGGCTGTACAGCTTCTGCGTAGATGCGGACGGCGAGGAGATCCATACGCTGGACTGCAAGGATGCCTTTATTCAGGTGAATGTGGCGGATCCGACCTGTCCCAAACTGGACTGTCCCGTATGCAAACCGGTCCGGCCGGATCTCAGATGGTTCGAGGAATACAAGAAGAGAAAAGCAACATGGAAAGAGGAGGAGAAAAAGACCGGCGAAGCCGGCTGATTCCTGCATTTTTCATGCGTCAAGTGAAGAGGAGGGGCTTTTGTATGAAACGAATAGCACTGATTTTACTGGTACTCCTGTGCCTGACCGGGATGGCTTCGGCGGAGAAAGCCCGTTACATGAATGGAGATTCCCGGTATCATGTTTCGCACCTGCAGAACCATGTGGGACTCATTGACTGCCGGATTTCGGCCAACTACCTGAAAGTCCGGACAACACCCGGTGGCTCCAATGTGCTGGGGCATGTGGAGCAGGCGGACACCATTGAGCTGATTGACCTGAGCGGAAACTGGGCGCAGATCCGTGTCACGTATTCCGCGCCCACCAGTCCCGATTCCTGGCTTGGTCTGCAGGGCTGGGTTTATTCGGATTATGTGGAATGTCCCTGCAATAACAACTATTACTGGGATAACAGCTTTTCCAGCTCGTATCCGGAGGGCGTGGTGGATTCCTCCGGCGTCAATGTCCGGGAACTGCCGGGCTCAAACAAGCGTTCCCTGTTTACGTTAAACCGGGGGGCATCGGTGGTCGTCCTGGGAAACTATATGGCGACGGATGGCCTGTGGTTTTACCGCATTCTGACGACGGACGGTCGTACCGGATTTGTCCGGCAGGATCTGATTTCCTACACCGGAACCAGTACCGTGCCCTATCCGGATGCGGGACTTCCGAGTCATGGCGGCATCGGCGCCGATCCCGGAATGCCCACCTATATTCCCAGTGGCGCGGTTCTGGGTGAACTGCTGCATGACAGCACCAATGTGCGGGCGAGTGCCAACGGAACGGTTGCCGGACGCCTGAGACGGGGGACAGTGGTAGCCGTTCTCAGCAATACCCGTGACAATGAGGGAACGCTGTGGTATTACGTCAGCTATGGCAATGACCAGCGCGGGTATATCCGTTCAGACCTGATCAATCTCAGCGGGTACTATGGAAATACGGTTTCTTCGCCTACCAGTACGCCGGTTCCGTATTAC
>JAFUBF010000476.1 GCA_017460325.1 Clostridia bacterium
AAACGACTGGAGGGATTCCCCCTGGAACCAAACCTGATCACTGCCCGGGCCCTTCTCTTGGATGAAACCCCGCTGGTCCGCAACTGCGGCTCCCTCTGCGGCGCCGCCTGCTGGGAGGGGGATGAGACACAGGGCATGCTCCTGTTTCCGGGCGAGGAGGAGCTTGACGAAAACTGCACTTTCGGCCATATCCTGACCCCTGGATACAGGCTCGGCGGCCAGCTGGCCCGGCTCTTTGTCTGCCGGGGCACCTGCCCCCGGGAACAGCGTCCTCTGGCCTGCCGGCTCTTTCCGCTGTTCCTGAAAGTCGAGGGCGACTCTGTCCGTGTCATTCCGGACCCCCGTGCCCGGGGGCTGTGTCCCCTGTACGCCTCCGGCATCACCGGCCTGCGGACCTCCTTCGTGGAGGCCGTCCGGGCGGCCTCGGTTCCCCTGATGCAAAGCCCGGCGATCCGGGCCTTTCTCACGGATCTCACCCGGGAAATGCTGCTCTGATCACAGCTGAACTTTCTGGGTAAACCCATCCCGGTTTCCGGCATACAGCATTCCGCCGGCCACGGCAAAACACTCAAAGGTACCGGCGAGAACTGTCCGCCGGTTCTCTCCGTTGATGTCATACACGTCAATGCCGCTGCCCGTCACCTCAATGATCCGGTCCAGATATGCACCGATGTGCACCGCCGAGTGGCTGGAAATGGCAGCATTTTCCCCGGGCGACAGGCGAACCACCCGGCCCGCCGAAAGGACCAGCACCCGATCCCCCATGCACAGCGCTTCCTCCGCCGTGCCGGTAAAGATGACGCTCTGGGTGCCGGAGCGGAGATCCAGATTCACCACCGTCTCCGCCATCAGGCAAAGAAGATGCCCGGTTTCCACATCCAGCGTAAACCCGTGTGCCCCGCCGATGAGAACACGCTCCTCTCCGGAGAGTGTTCTTTCTTTTATGTTCCCGGCCGCATCCAGATAGTACAGGACACCGTCGTGCAGCAGGAACTCGACCAGCACCTCGGAGCGCAGGAGAATTTCCCGGCTGCTGCCATCCACATTCATCCGCACGATGCAGTCACTGCCCTGATCCTCCGCGATGAAGTAAAGCCGTCCGTTGGTGCAGTGCAGGGACCTGGGATGATCCTCGCTGAGCTGCCGGACATGGCTGCCATCACTGGAAACCAATATGCCACCCCGCTCCGGGTCTGCATAGTACAGTTTGCCACCGCCGCTGCAGAGAAACCCGCCGCCGTTCAGGCTCGACTGATTGGCCCCATTCAGGCGCTGCTCCTCATTTTCCCGCGCCCGGTTGCTCACGGAAAGGGACTGGGCCGCCGCAGATCTGGCACGGCTTGAAACGGCCAGGGACTGGGTCGCACTCCCGGCCTGTCCATCCACCGGCAGGCCGTTGGCCGCCTGAAAACGCCTTACCGCCTGTTCGGTTTCCCGGTCATAGACCCCGCTTGAAAAAGAGGCGGACAGGTACCCTAATGCCGCCAACTGACTCTGCAAAAGACGTACCTGTTCGCCTGTCATTCCTGTTTTGAGCAGCTGCTCCGGCTGCGTATCCACCGCACCGGAACGATCTCCTGCCCGGACACCGTTTGCATCAAGCGCATCATTTGAATAGATCAGCTTCAGGGACTGCGAACCGGCCGCCCCATCCACTTTGAGTCCATTCATGGTCTGAAATGCCTTGGTCGCATCCACCGTCGGCTGATTGAACTTGCCCGTCACATTCTTTGAGGAAAGATAGCCGAGTTCCGCCAGCCTCGTCTGGTACTGCAGCACATCCGCTCCCTCGCTCTGCCACTGCAGCACGATGTTCGTGTTCGGTTTCGGGGTGGCCGTAACGGAGGGTGTCGAGGCAACCGTCCGGGCCGCTGCCACCGCCTCGTTGCTGTAAAGGATGGCCAGGGTGCCCCGTCCGGCCACGCCATCCGCCGTCAGGCCGTTCGCCCGCTGGAAGGCCCGAATGGCATTCTCCGTCCCCGAACCGAACTGTCCGTCCGGTTCCGTCTCGAGATACCCGAGCTTTTTCAGGGTCTGCTGGAGAAGGGTCACCGCCTCGCCCCTGTCCCCTTTCCGGAGAACCAGGGAAGAGGTAACCGTTTCCGGTTCAGCCGTGGCCGTTACCGTTTCGGTAACCGGTTCCGTCTGCGTCACCGTCCCTGCAGGGACGGCTGCGGCAGAGTTGAGGCGGGCAAAGGTTCCCTTCCCGGGAACGCCGTCCACCGTCAGGCCATTGGCCGCCTGGAAGGCCTTTACCGCCTCCGTGGTATCCGGGCCGAACCGCCCGTCAATCCGCCCGCTGTAGAAACCGAGTTCAAACAGACGCGTCTGCATCTGGTAAACCGCCTCGCCGGAATCCCCTTCATGGAGAACCGTTGCGCCGGCCGGAACCGGGGTCGGGGTCGACCCGCCGGCCGCCCGTGCCGATCCGAAGAGGCGCTTCAGGGTACTGGCACCGGCCGAACCGTCCACCGTCAGTCCGTTGTTTTTCTGGAAAGCCATCAGGGCATTCTGGGTCTCCTCGCCGAATACGCCATCCGGAATGCCGTTCAGATACCGGAGCGCAATCAGGCGCTCCTGAACGGCATACACGTCGTTGCCGGTCATGCCCAGTGTCAGGGTCCTTGTGGCGCTGGGATCTGCCGTGGTCACGGGCGTGGCAGCATAAACCGCCGTGGCGGAAAACAGCTTTGTCTGAGTCTTGGCACCCGCCTGCCCGTCTGCCGACAGCCCGTTTGCCCGCTGGAAGGCCTTTACCGCCTCCGTCGTGGTGCTGCCGTACAGGCCGTCCGTCCCGCCGGAATAGTACCCCAGTTCCGCCAGTCTGGCCTGAATCTTGCGCACCTCCATGCCGGAGGCGCCCTCTTTCAGCAGAATGTATCCCCCGGAATCCTCCTCCGTACTGACGCTGATGACTTTCGCCTGTGCACCGGTTGAATACAGGAGATCCTGGGTCTGGCGTCCGGCAATGCCATCCGCCGTCAGACCGTTCTTCTCCTGGAATTCCATAACGGCCTTCTGCGTATCCGCATTGTACTTCCCGTCAATCACACCGCTGTAATAGCGCAGTTCCGTGAGCCGCGCCTGCAGATCCGAGACATCCGTGCCCGTGGAACCGAGCCGCAGAACCGGATACCCCGCATTGTAATCCGTCGTAGAGGTCTGCCAGTTACTGGCCCCCGGCGACATGGTAGAGGCCGTCCTTGGCGTCGTCGTCGGCATGACATCACTGGCCCAGTCCTCCCAGGTGCTCTGATCACTGTTCTGCCAGGTATCCGGTGTCGGGCTGGGGGTGGGTTCCGGTGTCGGCGTCGCCGCAATGGTGGGCAGGGCCTGCACGGTACCGAACGGCACCTCATTCCCGGTAATCTCCAGCGGTTCAAGCGTCGGATCCGGTGAAACAAAGCATCCGCTCAGCGTGAAAAGCGTGGCCAGAAGGATTAAAGACAGTATTAACCGTTTCATGCAATTCCCCCCAAACAGTGCCATCGGGCAGACATTCAGTCCGATACCTCGTCTTCCTTGTACGGAGAACCCAGATTGATTTTCTCATATGCATCCGGATTGGAGATCAGCTCGGCGAGTCCCCGGGCAACGGTGAGTTCCGGCTCATCCGCCACATAAACGGGCATCCCCATCTGTTCGGCCAGCAGTTCCTCCAGTCCGTACAGTCTTGCACTTCCGCCGGAAAGCATGATGCCGGCATCAAAGATATCGCTCGCCAGTTCCGGCGGTGTCTGTTCAATAAAGCGGTGCAGCACATTGACAAACTCATGAATGGGCTGCTGGAGGGCCTCGGTAATGTCATCCGAATTGACCATGACCCCTCTGGGCAGACCGGAAACCAGGCTCCGCCCGTAAATCTCCTCCTGCAGCTGCGGCTCAAACGGCCGGGCCGCCCCCAGGTTGATCTTGAGCATTTCCGCCGAATTTTCGCCGATGATCAGATTGTGTTTGCGACGCATATAGTCCATGATGGCCGCATCCATCCGGTCCCCACCGAATGCATCAATGCGCCATTTGGCCTGATTGCCCATGGAAAAGACGGAGATCCCGGTTCTCGCGCCGCCGATGTCCACATTCATGCGGCCATAGGGCTGATCGATCCGGAGCTTTGCCCCAATGGCGGAGGTAACACTCTCATCCACCGGGACCACGCTCCTGACCCCCGCATCCACCATCATCTCCATGACGGTCTGCCGCTCCGTCGGTGTCAGTCCGCAGGGCAGCGCCAGGAACAGCCGGGGACGTGAGACCCGCCACTTCTTCATGACATCCTTCAGGTAGGAGTTCACCATCTTGCTGGCCAGATCAAAGCTGCGGATGTGCGGCTCCCGGAACGGGCGCTCCACATCGATGTTCCGGGGCGTCCGTCCCATCATCCCCTTGGCCTCATCCCCTGCCGAGATGACGCTCCGGGTTTCCCGTTCAAAGGCCACACAGGCGGATTCACTGAACACGACGCCCTTTCCTTTGACCACGATGTGCAACACGGATGTTCCCAGATCCATTCCGATGTCGGCTGAACCAAATATCGCCATGCTATTCCTTTCCGGATCCGGAATAAAAGACACCGCTCTGCTCCGGATCGAACAGTTCGGGGATGACTTCCTCATCCCCCTCGTACAGAACCCGCTCCAGCATCAGCCCGCAGGCCGGTGCGGTCATCCCGAGACAGAGCCGGTTGCCCGTCTCAATGGCCTCCCGGATACACTCCGGCGACCGTTTCCCCGTACCGACCTCTGCGAGGGTTCCGGCAATGATTCTGACCATGTTATAGAGAAATCCGTCGCCCATGATGCGGAAAATGACCTTTTCCCCCTCCCGCGTCAGCTGGAGGGCATACATGGTCCGGACCGTCGTTTTCGATTCACACCCGCTGGCCGCAAAGGCGCTGAAATCCCTGGTCCCCAGGAGATCCCGGGCAGCCAGCGTCATGCGTGCCCCGTCCATCTCTTTAGGCACATGGGCCGCATACTGCCGCCCGATGGCGCACATCTGGCGGGCATTGTAAAACGTGTACCGGTACACCTTGGCGCATGTGCTGTACCGGGCGTGAAATCCCGGAGGGGCCACCTTGGCCGCGCGTACCCGGATATCCCACGGCAGTTTCGTATTGATCGCATAGGGTATCCGGTCCGCCGGAATACGGCTGGCCGTGTCCATGTGACACACCAGCCCCAGGGCATGCACGCCGGCATCTGTCCGGCTGCACCCGATGACCGGGATCCGCTCCCCGGTCAGCATGGTCACGGCCTCCTCCAGACACTGCTGGACACTCGGCGCATTCGCCTGCCGCTGCCAGCCGGAATAGGCGGTTCCGTCATATTCCACCACCAGGCAGACACGGTGCCGGCCCTCCGGCACAATATCCGCCTCCGAGGGCCGGTGCCTCGAACGGAGCGTAATTTCAGGCAAGGAAACGTCCCTCCAGCACAATCAGCGCCACAAAGCCGCACATGACCAGTGCCGCCATGGCATCCAGCCGGGTATAGCGCAGTTCCCGCAGCCGCGTCCGGTGGTCCCCGCCCCGGTAGCACCGGGCCTCCATGGCCATGGCCAGATCATTGGCTCGGCGGAAGCTGGAGACAAATAGAGGCACCAGCAGCGGAATCATGGCCTTGGCCCGCTGAATCAGGTTCCCGGACTCAAAGTCCGCGCCCCTGGCCATCTGGGCTTTCTGAATCTTGTCCGTCTCATCCAGCAGCGTCGGAATGAAACGCAGGGCAATGGTCATCATCATGGCCAGCTCATGGGCCGGAAAATGAAACCGCTGCAGGGGATGCAGAAGCCGCTCAAGGGCATCTGTCAGCTGCACGGGACTGGTGGTCAGGGTCAGCACCGAGGTGCCCATCACCAGGAAGACCAGGCGAAGGGAAAAATACACCGCGTTAAACAGCGCCTCCTCCGTCAGACGGAAGGGCCACAGCACCAGCAGCACCTTCTCCCCCGTCAGGAAAAAGAGATTCAGCAAAAACGTAAACAGAATGATGAACCGGAGCGGTTTTACGCCCTTGATCAGGTACTTGAACGGGATCTTCGCCAGGCGCACCACCAGATACAGAAACGCCAGTGCCAGCGCATAGCCCACAAAACTCTTTACAAGAAACACCGCCACAATGTACACAATGGTCAGG
The DNA here is from genome assembly GCA_017460325.1 of Clostridia bacterium. Classification (GTDB taxonomy): domain Bacteria; phylum Bacillota; class Clostridia; order Christensenellales; family Aristaeellaceae; genus Ventricola. Next base: position 6,138 of record JAFUBF010000476.1, read on the forward strand.
ATCAGCTTGGCCCTGGGATCCATGCGGTGAATCGGTGAATTGCCGGGAAAATACTGTCCCAGTGTGATGTCATTGAGCATGGGATTCCCCCTTCTTACAGATCCGGATCAGCACCTCGCGGATATCCTCCATCCGGTAAATCTGCGGCGGGATCTCATAGCCCCGTTCCCGCAGCTGTTCACACAGCTGCACCACCTGAGGCTCATCCAGCCCCATTTCCCGGAGCTCCGCTCCGCGGGTAAAGATCTCCTCGGGCGTCCCGTCCATGACCAGACGCCCCCGGTGCATGACCAATACGCGCTCCGCCAGCTGAGCCACATCATCCATGGAATGGCTGACCATGACAATTGTCACGCCGGATTCCCGGTGCAGCTGGCGGATCAGGTTCAGGATTTCCTCCCGGCCGCGGGGATCCAGTCCCGCGCACGGCTCATCCAGCACCAGCACGCTGGGTTTCATGGCCAGCACGCCGGCAATGGCCACCCGTCGCATCTGTCCGCCGGAAAGCTCAAACACCGACTTTCCCGAGATCCGATCATAGTCAAGGGACACCTGCCGCATGGCCTCCCGCACCCGCCTGTCAATCTCCCCGGCGTCCAGTCCCAGGTTCCTGGGGCCAAAGGCGATGTCCTTGGCCACCGTCTCCTCAAACAGCTGGTTTTCGGCATACTGGAACACCAGTCCCACCTTGCAGCGAATCTGCTTGCGGTCCGCGTTCCGGTCCGAGAGGTCCACCCCGTCCACCAGTACGCGGCCCGATGTGGGCTGCAGAAGGCCGTTCAGATGCTGAACCAGCGTCGACTTCCCGCTGCCGGTATGACCGATCAGGCCCACAAATTCCCCGTCATTGATCGTAAAGGAGATGTCATCAAGCGCCTGCGTCTCGTACGGACCGCCCTTCATGTAGATATGATTCAGTTTTTCAACGACAAGCGGCATACTTCCTCCACCATTTCCTCAACTGTCAGCACATCGGGCCGGACATCAATGCCCGCCTCTCTGAGATCGTGTGCAAGACCGGTCATGGGCGGCACATCCAGGCCAAGTCCCCGGACATTCTCCACATCCGCAAACACCTTCCGGGGTGTCCCGGTCATGTGAATCTTTCCGTGATCCATGACTACCAGATAATCCGCCGTTGCCGCCTCACTCATGTAATGCGTGATGATGACAATGCTGATGCCCTCCTCGCGGTTCAGGCGGTGAACGGTATTCATGACCTCCTCCCGCCCGCTGGGATCCAGCATGGCCGTGGCCTCATCCAGGATAATCACCTTGGGTTTCATGGCCAGAACCCCGGCAATGGCCACCCGCTGTTTCTGCCCGCCCGACAGCATATGCGGTGCCTTCTGGGCATATTCACTCATATTGACGATTCGGAGGGCCTCATCTATCCTTGTCCGGATTTCCGCCGGGGGAACGCCGTTGTTCTCCAGCCCAAAGGCCACATCCTCCTCCACAATCGTCGCCACAATCTGATTGTCCGGATTCTGGAACACCATGCCGGCATTCTGGCGGATGTCGAAGACCAGTTCATCATTGACCGTGTCCATCCCGCAGACCAGCACTGTCCCCGAATCGGGAACATACAGCGCATTGAACAGCTTCGCCAGAGTTGACTTGCCTGAGCCGTTGTGTCCGAGGATCGCCAGAAACTCCCCGCGTTTTACCCGCATGGACACCTGATCCACAGCGTTGCGTTCCTCCTCCGGATAATGAAACGACACCTCTGTGGCCAGTATGCGGTCCTCTTCCATCCTCTGCTCTCCCATTCTGCCTCCTATAATGCTCCTTTGGCTTTCGGCACCGTATGACTGGTAAGGGACATACTTTGACAAACCGGTGCGGTGCACCGGGCCCCTCCTGAAACGTTGCCTTGGCTTTCGGCACCGTAAAATTGGTAAGGGGCATACTTTGACAAACCGGTGCAGAGCACCGGGCCAAATTCCCGTCCCATTTGCCAAAATGCGGCGCCCGTCAGTCCTGGGACGCCGCATTGTCTTAATAATTAAACATGACCGTCTCTTCCACAGGCGGCTCTGCCGGGGACATGTCCAGCAGATAAAGCACCGGACCCGGTCCCTGGTACTGTTTCCGATCCTCGATCCGGATCTTTGCCGTGATCATCTGCCAGCTCCGTTCCTTCGGCAGATCAAACTCACCCGCCTTGCAGATAAATCCCACAAAGCGCGTATCATTGGCGCAGCAGATCATTCCCATGCGCCCGGGGACAAATTCATCTTTCCCGATATTCTTCCCGCGGTAAATGAACCCCTTGAAACGAACCGTCTTTCCGTCGTACATCTCCGGGTTTTCCTGCGCATGCAGGTAGAACACACCGAACCATTCATCCCGGATCTCGATGACCTCCGCGTCCAGATCATAGGGCGGCGGCATTCCCTCCCCGTAATCCTCGGATGTTCCGTCATCGTTTTCAAAGTAAATGGACGCACGTACATTCATGCTGCGAATGTTGCGGTTCCGGATCAGCTCTCTCGTTGCCTCGGTGGCCCGGTTGAACACAATCATGTCGGCACCGGAAATATGCTGAATCATGCGCTGTCCCATGTTCATGGAATACAATTCAAAGGTTTCCGCATTGATGATGGAAATAATCTGATAAATCTCCATCACCCCTGGCAAATTGGAAAGGGCCGCCTCCATATCCCACATGCCGTTCAGCTCGAGAATGACCCGGTCCGGGTGATGACGCTTCACAAAGGAATACAGCAGCTCCGCGTCAAATTCATCCTCGTCCTCAACATACTCGATCTCGGTATGCGTTTCCTTCAGCATTGCAGGTTCCAGTTCCTCGATTCCCTGCTCACACTGAATCACCAGGGTATGCTCATCCACGGTAAATCCGGGATCCTGCAGAACACTTGCAATAAACGACGTTTTTCCGCCCTCAAGGAAACCGGCAAAAACGTATACAGGAATTGCCATTGTCAGCCTCCGCTCAGGCAACGCCGAACAGCTCAGCCAGCTTTGCCTCGTTCAGTTTCGACCCGATCACGCACAGACGTCCGGTGACATCCGCAGCACCCTTCCGGACATCCTGCTCACCCGGCGTATAGTCAAAGTGAATCCAGCCGCCCTCGGCGCAGGGAACAATGCCCTTGGCCCGCAGAATCACACCGTAGGTGTCACCGTCCAGCGCCGCCAGCATATCCGCCACGCCCTTCTCGGTGAACTGATGGACTGTCTCAACGCCCCAGGACTCAAACACTTCATCCGCATCATGTCCGTGATGGTGATGGTGGTGATGATGATGCCCGTCGTGATCATGATGATGATGGTGTTCATGCTCATCTTCGTCATGGTCATGATGATGCTCATCATGCTCGTCTTCATCGTGATCGTGATGATGCTCTTGTTCCTCATGCTCGTCCTCATCATGATCGTGATGATGCTCATGTTCCTCATGCTCATCCTCATCATGGTCATGATGATGTTCGTGTTCCTCATGATCGTGGTGATGATGGTGGTGATGCTCGTGTTCGTCCTCATCCTCGTCATCATCATGGGGCTGCGCCATGACAGTGGCCAGCATCTCCTCAGCCAGGGTATGATCCTCTTCCATGGCAGAGAGGATCTGGGCCCCGGTCAGTTCCTCCCAAGGGGTCGTGATAATACGCGCCTTGGGATTGTGTGCCCGCAGGATGACCACCTCTTCCTCAAGCTTCGCCTGAGAAATCTTCTGGGTACGGGACAGCAGGATGGTTCCGGCATACTCGATCTGATTCAGGAAGAATTCACCGAAGTTCTTGATGTACATCTTGCACTTGAGGGCATCCGCCACTGTGACAAAGCTGCCCATGCGAGCCTCCGGAATTTCCTTTTCCACGCCCTCGACCGCACGGATTACATCCGACAGTTTTCCCACACCGCTGGGCTCAATCAGGATACGGTCCGGATGGTACTGGTCAATGACCTGACGCAGTGCCACACCGAAATCACCCACCAGTGAGCAGCAGATGCAGCCGGAATTCATTTCCGTCACCTGAATGCCGGCCTCTTTCATGAATCCGCCGTCAATGCCGATCTCACCGAACTCGTTCTCAATCAGGACAACCTGCTCACCCTGAAGGGCCTCTTTGAGCAGTTTCTTAATCAGTGTTGTCTTTCCGGCTCCCAGGAATCCGGAAATAATATCAATTTTCGTCATAACGAATCACTCCTTAATCTACCCGGCGCACCTCTTGCGCGCCGAGTACGTATTCTACTGCATTTTCCTCTAAATTACAAGAATCCAGCCCCGCCTATTTCGGAAAACAGGGGGCGAAAAGCCCGAAAATCCGACTGACCGCCGAAAAAAAGAAAGAGCGGCTTTCCGCTCCTTCTCTCAGTACTTCATCAGTCTGGCTTTGTTGAAGGGGAACACCACGCAGCGAACATGTCCCTTAATCATGCTGCGCTCCAGAGTCCCCACCAGTGCACTGCGGCTGTCCTTGGAATTGTTCCGGTTATCTCCGAGGACAAAGTAGTGCCCCTCCTGGATCGTGATAGGTCCATAATTGGTGGTGTTGGGCGTCATATCAAAATCCTGCTCAACCAGTTCGCCGTTGATGTACAGCTTTCCCTCACGAAGTTCCACTGTTTCCCCCGGCAACCCGACCACACGCTTGACGCGGTATTTTCCGTCCGTTGTGTTCGGATAATTGCAGATGACGATATCAAACCGTCCCGGATCCGAGAACAGATAGTCAAATTTCGTCGTCAGCATAAACTCATTGTGCTGCAGCGTGTTCAGCATGGAGGTGCCATCCACGCGCACCGGTTCAAAAATGAACGTGCGGACAACAAATGCCAGCGCACCCGCCACCACGAACACCATGATCCACTCAAAGATCTCGCGTCCCAAGCTCTTTTTCTCTTTCTTCTCTTCCGTTTTGTTTTCCGACACTTCGTTCAGATTATCACTGCGCTTATTCTCTTCCATTCCTCAAACCCCCAGTTATTCGTCCGTTTCATCCATTTCGTTCGTACCGCGAATCGGCACATCCGAATGTGCCAGCACTTTTTTCATCCGTTTCGTAAAAACAAAACGGTCCATCATCACAATCCGGCCGCATTTGCTGCAGCGAATCTTAATATCGGCCCCCACGCGGATAATGGTCCACTGGTCGCTTCCGCAGGGATGCACTTTCCTCATCTGGACAAGATCACCCAGTTCAAACTGCTGTTCCATGAAGTTCCCCGTTTCTCTGCCCATCTGAGGCACATTTTTCCTCGAGGCAAGTGCCGCCTATTATAGCAGTCCCCATACCCTTTTGCAAGCTGCATGGCCCGTCTGTTTTCTGTGGGAATTATACGGCTGCCTTCGCAAAGTGTCAACTATATTTTACAATTTATCTGTTATATTTTTCTTTTTGGCGATAAAAAGGGGCAGCACGCTGAATGCTGTCCCCTGATTTCCGCTTTGCCGTCAGAATTCGTCTTCCTCAATGCGATGGATCCGCTCACGCAGGCGCATCATCTTTTCGTCCGTCTGATGAATCACATCCGCGCATTCCTTGAGTTCGCGCATGATCTCATCCGAATCCTCCACCAGTTTCTTGTACTGCATGTCATGATCCAGGGTTGCCCAGAAATCCATGGCGATGGTCCTGATCTGAATTTCGCAGCGCACCGGAAGCAGCCCGTCCGAGAAATTGACCGGTATCTCCACAATCAGATGATAGCTCCGGTATCCGTTGCTCTTGGGATTCTTGATATAGTCCTTGACCGTAATGATCCTGACATCCGCCTGGCGTGCGAGCATCCGGGCAATCTCATAAATATCGTCAATATAGGCGCAGAGAACACGGATGCCTGCGATATCCGACAGATACTTTTCCATGTTCTCCACCGTTACCTCATGTCCCATCTTTCTCAGTTTCCGGGAGACAGAGGTCGGAGTTTTCAGCCTGCTTTCAATAAACTCGATCGGATTGCGGCGGTAACGTACGCTCATTTCCGTCGAGAGAACCTCTATCTTTGTTCTCATCTCGAGAATGCAGCAGTGATACCGCATCATGACTTCCTGGTATTGCGCCGCCTGATCAAAGATATGCTCTGTATCAGATGGAATGATGTCCAGTTCAACGGCCATCGGTCCGCGCAATTCGTTGTTTCTCATTAGCCTTTCACCTGTATAAAAAATCTCGGAATAAACATTGCGGGCATTATACCATACACCCCTACCTTTGTCCATTTTTTTGTCTTCCCAGTCAGTTCATCCCCCGGACACAGGTCCCACATTTCATGTGAACCGGCATCCCATAAAAGGCCTGTTTCCCGGTCCGGGGCACAAGATTTGTCAGTTTTTTTGAAAAATCCGGCTGCATTTTCTTGGATTCTGTCCGTTACGTACTTTATACTACTCATGGTATAATTCAAATCAGGTAACGTGCCCTTTCCAACCGAAGAAGCGGCGAATAGAAAAGAGGGATCACCGATGTTTACGCCGGCCCAATCAACACATGTCACCCCTGTTCCCGAGTCTCTCCAGAACACGGAACGCCCCGCATCCATGTCACCGGTTCATGCCATCGGTGACATCGTCATGCACCCGTCTGAAGGTATTTGCGTCATCGAAAAGATCGAAGCCCGCGAATTTAACGCATCCTCCATGACGTATTATGTTCTTAAGCCAAAGCTCGGGAAAAGCTCCTCCACCGTTTATCTCCCCGTCAACCGCGGCAATACACTGCTGCGTCATCTGCTGGTCAAAACCGAGATCGACCAGATCATCTTCGACAGCATCAGCTGCCCAAGCCTGTGGATCGAGGACAACAAGAAGCGGAAGAAAACCTTCAACGACCTGCTGAGTGAGGGAGACTACGTCAAGCTGATCCGTATGATCCAGGATATCCACACGCATACGGAGGAGCGCATCGCCGAAGGAAAAAAGCCCTGCACCGCAGATGAAACGGTCTGCGAGGAAGCCGAGCGCCTTCTGCATCATGAATTTGCGTATGTCCTGGGACTTCCGGTTGAGGAAATCGCCGGATATATTCAGGAGCGCCTCGACCGTTCCCCGAACGCCTGACAAAACCGACACCGTCCGGTAAATCGTTCATTCTGCAAAACCTCCTGCCTTTGCAGGAGGTTTTTCCGTTCCCGGCAGGATCTGCAACCCAGCCCCGGATCAGTCCGCGTCCTTCCCAATCTCCGTCCTGAACGCGCCGGATAGCGCCCATCCGCAGAGCGACCATTTCCCCATCTTTCGCCCTGTTTCCAGCCGGGGAAGGCAGCAAAGACCGTAACCCGAAGAAGTGCTGCCATGGATGTACCAAACTTTTGTAACTGCACACCCTCCGGTACCAAACTTTTGTAATTGGGTACTCCTCCCGGCATCCACTTTTGCAACGATATGCTCTGCCAGCAAATCACTCATCAGCCCGGTCAGCGGCAGAGGGACCAGCATGGCCCTGACGCCTTCCGACCCGCAGACATTGCAGATCTCATGATGATCCATGAAAATGGCAGTGGTCCCGTGCGGAACCACTGCGCAGCCGAATTCACCGACGCTGATCATGGCGCACTCCACATGGGTATGCGCATCCACAAACCCCGGCGCAATGTACTGTCCGGATGCATCAATCACCTTCGTCCCCTTGCCAATACAGTGAGCGGCATTGCCAATTAGCGCGATCCTCCCTTCGGAAACCGCGACAGCCACCCCTCCTGGATTTCAGCGGTGCAGACATTCACAAGCTTCGCGTTCCGGATAACAAGCTCCGCTTTTTCCACGTCCATCGCGACCTTTGCCAGCGTCCCGGTCACCTCATACAGAGGTCTTTTGCAGAATCTGTTCAGCATGGCAATCCTCTCCTCGGGATGATACCCGTGCGGCTAAGGCTGATCCGGAGAAAGCGGTATTCTGAGTACGGCACGGGTACCTCTGCCGGGCGCCGATTCAATCACAAGATCCCCGCCGGATATCCGCCGGATCCGTTCTCTGACATTGCGGATGCCTGTATGGGATTTTGAGGGATCCTCCACCCGGTTCTCACGTTCAAACCCCGGTCCGTCATCTGAAACCGTCAGTTCGACGACATTGCCGCAGCGGCGGGAGGCAAGCGTTACCGTTCCGGAACTGTCCTCATTTCGGCGGATGCCATAGCAGACCGCATTTTCCACCAGCGGCTGAACGGTTAGTGTTGGAAGGCTGAAGTCCATATACGGCAAATCGTACCTGATTTGGAGTTCCTCCCCGAAACGTATTTTCTGAAGTGCCAGGTACGACTGCACATGCCTGAGTTCCTCCCTGAACGGAATCGGTTTGTCAATGGTCAGGGAATCCATATTGTGCCGCAGATAGTCTGTGAAATTCCCCACCGCCTCCGCTGCCTTTTCCGGGTCTTTTCTGCACAGGAACTGAATCGTCGTCAGGGAGTTAAACAGAAAGTGCGGCTGAATCTGAGCCAGGAGAACATCCATTTTCAGCCGGGCATTTTCCTCCATGTTCCGGATAAACCGTTCCTTCTGGTCCGTGACAATCTGGTTGTACAGAATCAGTGCCGCAACAACCGTCCCCAGCGCAATCAGGTTCACTCCAAAGAAAACCGACTGAATCAGCATTCCGGAGAGCGGAATCAGTGCGTAACAGGAAAATGCAATCCGCTGATTCCTTGAAAGATTCCCCCGTCTCCTCCACAGCGTCACAAGATTGAGCAGCATAATCAGAATCGGCGGTATCATCTGCATTCGGAAATGGGGGCCTCTTGCATAGCGGTTCAGATGGTCCACGGAATAGAGCGATCCGGTGAACTGCGTGTAAATCTGGAGGATGAAATAGATCAGCCAGAGAAAGACCGCTGCCCGGAAAACCGGCGACCTGAAATAGTCCTTTTCCCCGCTCTGATAAAGCAGAAAGCCGATCACCATCACTGCCAGAAGGGAAGAAAGAAGCGCCTGAAAAAAGAAGGCCACGCGTGACACGGCTGCAAAGCCGGGCCCCGTCTCCCCCCGAATCAGCTCCCGGACAAGGATACACATGGAATACCCGTTAACCATGCCGAAGATCGCAAAAAAGAACCCTCTTACCTTCTTTTCCAGGTAACTGAGGTGGGCAAGCCGGATCAGGCAGATCAGGGAAAGCGTAACACCTGATGTGGCAATAATGAGATCCGCATATCGTTTAATCGCCAATTCCACCACGCTCCGTTCTTTCATCCTTGTCCGTCAGGATATTCCCGGCGCAAAAGCAACAATTCTTTCGCCACAGATTCGTATCCCGATCATGGGACCGTTCTGCATCCGGACACTCCCGCAAAACCTCTCCCGTCCTTCTGGCCCCGGCAGGCATTGGCGAACCCGTGGATCGCCCGGAACGGCGACTATTCCCTTCTGGGCAAACCGGCAAATACCCGGAGGGGTATCATCCGTCCGGATGATATGCCAAACCCTTCCATATTCCTGAATTTCAGGAACATGGAAGGGAGATGGATGCAAAAATATACTGTCTTTTTGGGCATCTGACCGGGCCAATCCTGCGATATCCCGCGGGCCGGGCTGCGACACGGAAACAGGCATCCCTGCCTGCCTTTCGCCGCCTTATTCCGTTTCGGCGAGGACTCCCCTGTTTTTCATGACGTACTCAATCATGGATATCAGTGTCATGATCACCGCAGCCACGCCGACCACTTCCTTCAGTACAAAAAACACGGTACCCGGCAGCTGCAGTGTCAGCAGCATGGCCAGGATCATCTGCAGAACCGTCTTTACCTTACCGCTCAGACCGGCAGCAATCACTTTTCCCTGTTCAACCGCCACCAGGCGCAGGCCGGAGACGACAAACTCACGGGCAATGAAAATGATCCCGTAGAAAACGTTCAGTTCGCCCAGACCCACAAACATGATAAAGGCGGTATGGGTCAGCAGCTTGTCGGCGATCGGGTCCATAAACTTGCCGAAATTGGTTACCAGGTTGTATTTACGCGCAATTTTCCCGTCAATCAGGTCCGTCAGGCATGCCACCAGAAATACCACAAATGCAGGAATGCGCAGCATGGGGTGTGCCCCGGAAAACCACAGAAGACACAGATACACCGGCACCAGGCAGATTCGCAGCAGCGTCAGCCGGTTGGGCAGATTCATTCCCTTCATCATCAGTTCGCAAGGAGGTCCCGCCCTCAACAGGACGGGGAGGAATTGCGGTTACCCGCCATCTCCGTCTCCCCGCAATCTCCTTTCGGTAAAATTATGGTTTGCTGTTTCCGGCAGTGCCGGTCAGGCAGCGGCTGACTCAAACCTGTTCACCTATCAGGTCATATTCTCTGGCATCCGTAATCCGCACACGGACAAACTGACCATCCTCAAGCGGTTCCTTTGCGGTAAAGTAGATTTTTCCGTCAATCTCCGGTGCCTCCAGCATGGACCGCCCGACTGTCCGTCTGCCCTGCTGATTGTCCACCAGTACGGTGTACTCACGCCCCACGCGCTGGCGGTTGTTCTCTGCAGATATTCCCTGCTGAAGCGTCATCAGGCGATCATAGCGCTCTCTGGCCAGGTCCGGCGGCACCGGGTTGTCCATCTTCTCTGCCGCCGTCCCTTCCTCCGGCGAAAAGATGAAAGCGCCCATCCGGTCGAACTTCATTTCCCGCACGAATTCCATCAGTTCCTCAAAGTCCGCCTCCGTCTCCCCGGGGAAGCCCACCATCAGCGTTGTGCGAATGGCGATGCCGTTATCCCGGAGTTTCCGGCAGATCTCCCGGATGTGGACACCGGTCTCTGCCCGGTTCATGGCATCCAGAATGGACTGGCTGATATGCTGCATCGGGATGTCGATATACGGACAGATATTGTCATGACCGCGCATGACCTCAATCAGGCGGTCATCGACCCGTTCGGGATAACAGTACAGGACCCGGAGCCACCGGACCCCTTCAATTTCCGCCGCCTGCCTGAGCAGATCCGCCAGGCTCCCGCCGGGAATGTCCGACCCATACCGGGTCGTATCCTGCGCAATCAGTGTAAATTCCCGGACACCGCCGGCGGCAAGCGTCCGGATCTCCTCCAGAATGTCCGCCGCCGGCCGGCTCCTGTACCGGCCGCGGATCAGCGGAATGGCGCAGAACGCACAGAAATTGTCACATCCCTCACCGATGCGGATATAGGCGCTGTACGGCGGCGTCGTCAATACGCGTCCGTATTCGAAGAATGTCTCATCGTCCTCGGTATAGACCGGGCGACTGCCTGCCAACGCCTTTTCAAGCGCCTCATCCAGCTTTTCATATTCGTTGACGCCCATGATCAGGTCCACTTCGGGCATCTCCTCCAGAATCGCCTCCGGATACCGCTGAGCAAAGCAGCCCGTCGCAGCCAGAACCCGGCACTTTCCCTGCGTCTTATATTCCGCCATTTCAAACAGTGTCTCAATGGCTTCCTTTTTGGATTCCTCAATGAACCCGCAGGTATTGACGATGATGACCTCGGCATCGCTCAGGTCATTGGTGAAACGGTAACCGTGGTCCGTCAGAACCGCCAGCATCTGTTCGGAATCGATCCTGTTTTTACTGCATCCAAGAGAAATCAGTGTTACTGTCGCTTTCATTATCCCTGCTCCACCGCCTCCGGAGACAACCCCCGGAGGCAGTGCCGTTCTTAATAGGCAATCTTCTTTTCGATGTACTCGACGAGTCCGGAAAGCGGAATCCGCTCCTGGGTCATCGTGTCACGGTCGCGGACCGTAACCGCCTCATCCTCCAGCGTATCAAAGTCCACCGTCACGCACATCGGCGTTCCGATCTCATCCTGCCGGCGGTAGCGCTTGCCGATGGAACCGGTTTCATCATACTCCACCATGAAATGCCTGCTCAGCATCTCATAGACCTCGCCGGCCTTTTCGCCCAGTTTGTTCTTCTGCAGCGGCAGCACCGCGCACTTATACGGTGCCAGTGCGGGATGGAAATGCAGCACGGTGCGCACATCGCCGCCCTCCAGCTCCTGCTCCTCATATGCCTCGCACAGGAAAGCAAGGGCTGCCCGGTCCGCGCCAAGGGAGGGTTCAATCACGTACGGGATAAACCTTTCACCCGTAGTCGGATCCAGGTATTCCATGCCTTTGCCGGAGGTGTTCTGATGCGCCGTCAGGTCATAGTCTGTCCGGTCCGCCACACCCCAGAGTTCGCCCCAGCCGAACGGGAACAGATATTCAAAGTCCGTGGTCGCCTTGGAGTAGAAGGCCAGTTCCTCCGGCCGGTGATCCCTGAGCCGCAGATGCTCCTCGCTCATGCCCAGGCCCAGCAGCCAGTCACGGCAGTAGGAACGCCAGTACTGGAACCACTCCAGGTCTGTTCCGGGCTTGCAGAAGAATTCCAGTTCCATCTGCTCAAATTCCCGGGTACGGAACGTGAAGTTACCCGGCGTGATCTCGTTGCGGAAGCTCTTGCCCACCTGGCAGATGCCGAAGGGCAACTTGCGGCGGGTTGTCCTGGCCACATTCTGGAAATTGACGAAGATGCCCTGCGCCGTCTCGGGCCGCAGATAGATTTCATTGCTGGCATCGTCCGTTACACCCTGATAGGTCTTGAACATCATATTGAACTTACGGATGCCGGTAAAGTCATGCTTGCCGCAGGTCGGACAGGGAATCTGCTTTTCCTCAATGAAGCTTTCAAGGGCCTCATTGGACCAGCCGTCCGCCTCGATTTCCTCTCCGTGCTCCTTGCCCCAGTCCTCAATGAGCTTGTCCGCTCTGAAACGGGCTTTGCAGGCCTTACAGTCCATGAGGGGATCATTGAAATTGCCCACATGTCCGCTGGCCACCCACACCTGGCGGTTCATCAGAATCGCACAGTCAAGACCCACGTTGTACCGGTTTTCCTGGACGAATTTCTTCCACCAGGCACGCTTGACGTTGTTCTTGAATTCCACACCCAACGGGCCGTAATCCCAGGCGTTCGCCAGTCCACCGTAAATCTCGGATCCCTGGAAGATAAAGCCGCGCCCCTTGCACAGGGCAATAATCTTGTCCATCATCTCATTTGATGCCTTTGCCATGTTTCGATCTCCTTCTCTTCTGTGCCCCTCATGCCCCGCCGGCCGGCACAGTCAGACCGGCAGAATTTTCGGATATATAAAACAATCGCGAAGTGCTCCACCCGAATCAAAGCACTACACCAGATTCAAGGGACGAAGTCAACTCCGCGGTCCCACCCTTGTTGATGCCAGAAGGCATCCACTTTTTCAGCTTTTTCAGACGGCTCCAGGCTGCCAACCCCTTCACTGCCGCTGTCGGGCTGTATCATACTATCCTGCCCGTTTTTTGTCAAGAATTCCACCTTTCCGATTCCGCAAAAAGACAGGCCAAAAAACGCCGGAAGCAGTTCCTGTGTCCTGCTCCCGGCATTCCATCTTCCACTCCTCTTTCAGCGTTCCTCGACTTTCCATTCCGACATCTGTCGGGTCTTCGAATCGAAGTTCACTCCAATCTTATACAGTTTCCGTTCGTCCGCAGCGTACTGGTCCGCGTAATGCATTTCGTTAATCTGTGCTATTGCCGCATCCGCACTGCCATCACGCTTGAACTCAAAAATATATACGTACTTTGGGGTTTCTACTGTACAGTCGATTCTGCCTGTGGATGTGTGCTGTTCACAATGTACATATTGGCCCAGCAGGGTCAGTGTCAGATAAAAGACAGCCTGAAAATAATGCTCAAACGGTGTGTCGTTGGTGGTATAGGTGATACTGGCAAACAGCGCCGTGAAGACATTCTTTATTCCTTCCAGATTCCCGTTCTGAATGTGCCGCTTCAGTGTAAAGATATCTTTTCCCGATCCGGAGCCATATTTGCTCACATATTCCGGCATCAGACTTTGAAGAAAGGCATACCGCACCTCATCATTCGGGAGTCCCAGCGTAAACACATCATGATCTGAATAATCGACTATGGTGAGATATCCCGTCTGATACAGCAACGGGACAGGGTCCGGATTTTCTGTTCTGCAATCTGATAAAAGCGCCTCCGTCGATTCAAGCGTTCTGTCACTCAGCTGGCGGATATCAAAGTCCATTTTCTTCAGCCTTCGCACCAGAATTGTCGGCGTACCTGTCATGTACCAGAAAGATCCGAACCGCCTCTTCTTTAACGCCGTTAATAAGCTGAACGGATTGTACACACGAACTCCATCTGCCGAAAAGCGGTATCCGTCATATGTCTTTCTTAACTTCGCAAGGCATCCGTTTCGTGTTAAGGAACGTTCGTTTGCCATTCTTTCGATTTCAGGTTCGAAATTCTTCAGCATTTCTTCTTCTGTGATCCCGCAGATTCCGGAGTAATCGTTGTCAAACGAGAGATCTTCAAGCTGATTCAGATCGCTGAAAATACTCCCCTTACTGAACTTTGTCACACCGGTGATGAAGGCAAACTGAATATGAGCATCTTCGTTTTTCAAGGTACCGAAGAAGCCTTTGAACACAGCTTTGTTATGCTCTAAAAGATCCCTGTTCCCCATGGTTTCCAGAAACGGATTATCGTATTCATCCACCAGAACAACGCAGCGCCTGCCGGTTTGATCGTGTGCCGCTTTCAATATCCGCTTGAATCTTTCCTCCAGCCCAGCTTCTGCTTTAACCTGATAGGTCTCTTCCCATGTTTTCAGAAAAACCTCCAGTACCGTTTCCAACGCCTGTCTGTTTTGATAGTTTCCCCCACTGAAATCAAAATAAAACACCGGATAAGGCTGCCATGCATCCGGGTTGCTTTTCTCCAGTTCAGCAATCCTGACCCCGTCAAACAGTTCTTTCTTTCCTTCCCAATAGGCTTTCAGGTTGAAAGAAGCAGGCTCTTTCCAAACCGACGGTGCCTGCTGAGAAAGTAGGGCTTTCCTGTATGCACCAGCCGATAGATATAGGCAGTTTTATCCACATACAGATTATGATTTTTTATCATCTTTTCAAAGCTCTGAATGCCTACCGGCAGTTGTCTTTCTTCCCGTTCCACTTTCCGGCCTCCTCCTCAATGCTTTGGCTTTCGGTACCGTATGACTGACAGGGGACATGATTTGACAAACCGGTGCACACTGGCCAACTCCTTTCTCCAACAGTCGCGTTCACATTATACCGGGAAACCTTTTTCATTTCAACGTTTCCGTCCTCCTGTCGCGCACAGGCGCCGTACTTTGCTGCCCGAATCTCCCCTTGATGGAGCCCCGCGGATTCGATATAATTAGCCACAGAACCCTGTACTGTCCATCTGCACGGTTCCGGGCATCCCGATGTACAGCAGGTGTGCCGCGCCCGGTCCACCGGACCGGGCCGGCTGCCGCTCAAAAAGGAGAGAGCCCGGTGCTCTGCACCGCTTTGTCAGATAACGCCCTGTGTCAAACATACAGTGCCGAAAACCAAAGCGACATCAAAGGAGGCACCCGTGACTTACATTCCCGATGAAAAACGATACGACACCATGACCTATGCCCGCTGCGGTCACAGCGGTCTGCTCCTGCCGAAACTGTCCCTCGGACTGTGGCACAATTTCGGAGAGATCACCCCGTTCCAGACCCAGCAGGCCATTCTGCGAACCGCATTTGACTGTGGCATCACGCACTTTGATCTGGCCAACAATTACGGTCCGCCCTACGGCGAGGCCGAGCGAAATTTCGGCATTCACATGGACCGCGACTGGCATTCTCACCGTGACGAACTGGTCATCTCCACCAAGGCCGGATATGACATGTGGCCCGGCCCGTACGGGAACTGGGGATCCCGAAAGTACCTGATTTCAAGCCTTGACCAGAGTCTGCGCCGCATGCACCTTGACTACGTGGACATTTTCTACCACCACCGTCCCGATCCGAATACTCCCATTGAGGAAACCATGGGCGCACTGGATCATATCGTGCGCAGCGGAAAAGCACTTTATGTCGGCATCTCCAACTATGATGCCGATCAGACTGCCCTGGCCGTGGCCACTCTGCGTTCCCTCGGCACGCCCCTGCTGATCCACCAGCCCCGGTACAACATGCTGGACAGATGGATTGAAAACGGCCTGACGGATGTTCTGCGCAGCGAGGGCGTTGGCGCCATCGTGTTCAGCCCGCTGGCCGGTGGCCGCCTGACCGGAAAGTACCGCCATGGCATCCCCGGCGACAGCCGCATCGGGCACGATCCCCGCTTCCTCAAGCCGGATTCCGTCACCGACGCGCTCTCTGCCATCACTGACGGACTGAGTGCCATCGCGGATGCCCGGGGCGAAACCCTGACGCAGCTGGCCCTCCAGTGGGTTCTGCGGGACCCGGTGATCACCTCCGCCCTGATCGGTGCCAGCCGTCCCGAACAGGTACGCGAAAACGTCCGCATCACTGAACTTCCTCCGCTTACCGAGGCGGAAATTACGGAAATTGAACACATTCTGAACAGGAACGAGGCATAAAAAATGATATCTGAAACCTTCAAAGCAATGCTCTCCGGCAAATCCGTCATCCGTGAACTCAGCGAGCAGGCCGCCCGGATGGCCAACGCGGATCCTGCCCATCCCGTTGAAATCTTCGACTACAGTCTGGGCAACCCCTCCGTGCCGGCCCCTGCTGTGGTCAATGAAAAGATGATCGATCTCCTGCGCAACGAGGACCCCATGCTGGTCCACGGATACAGCCCGAGTCTGGGCATTCCCTCCGTCAAGGAAAAGCTGGCCGCCTCCCTCAACCGCCGTTTCGGCATGAATTACAAAGGAACGGATATTTTCCCCACCAGTGGCGCCGCCGGTGCTCTGGCCCACGCGTTCCGTCTGGTTACCAAACCCGGGGATACCATCCTGACTTTCGCCCCCTATTTCCCGGAATACGGTCCATATGTCATCCCCACCGGCTGTCAGTTCAAGACAGTTCCGGCAGATACGAAAAACTTCCAGATCAACTTTGACGCCCTGGAGGAAGCGCTCACCCCCGATGTCATGGCGCTCCTGATCAACACGCCCAACAACCCCTCCGGCGCCATGTATTCCGAGGAAACCCTCCGGCAGCTGGCCGAATTCCTCCTTCTCAGGGAAAAGGAATTCGGGCATGAGATCTGGCTCATCTCCGATGAACCTTACCGCGAAATCGTCTTTGACGGGAAAAAGGCCCCCTATGTCTCCTCTTTCTACGCCAGGACCCTTTCCTGCTACTCCTTCTCCAAATCCCTTTCCCTGCCGGGCGAGCGTATCGGTTATCTGGCCGTCAACCCCGCATGCGGCTGCTCAGATATGCTGGTTCAGATGTGCGGCCAGATTTCCCGCGGCATAGGCCATAACTGCCCGTCCTCCCTGATGCAGCTGACTGTTGCCGACACCTGCGACCTGACTTCTGATCTCAGCGTGTACGAAACAAACATGAACCTGCTTTATGATGCGCTTACAGATCTCGGACTTGAAATTGTCCGTCCAGGCGGCACCTTCTACATGATGCCCAAGTGTCCCGAAGCGGACTCGAATGCATTCTCACGCAAAGCGCTTAAGTATAACCTGGTGCTCGTCCCTTGTGATACATTTGCACTGCCCGGATACTTCCGCATTGCCTACTGCACGGATACGGAAAAGGTCATCCGCTCTCTGGATGCCTTCCGCCGCTTTATAAAAACCGAATATTGATTACATTTTA
>JAFUBF010000477.1 GCA_017460325.1 Clostridia bacterium
CCCGGTCGAAACGCTCAGGAAGATTGCAGAAGCACTAAACTGCACATATGATGAATTCGTTAAGGACGATCCCAAATATGCATCACTATGTGACGCGGAACAGGAGACATCCATTTCCGTTGATCAATTGAGTGATTCAGACAGAAAAATGGTGGAATGGTTTCACGCTCTCCCGGAAGATGTCCAGATAACTCTTTCAGGTTTGTGGAACTGATGCGTGTTGATTTCAGCAAAATGAAATACGAACGATTTTCTACAAAACATAAAAAGCGTTCGGAATTTCACTGAATTCGGAACGCTTTCTGATTTTGGATTTTTATGGTGGAACATTCAACCCCATAACCCCTGAAATTAGGCAGTTTTTACTTCTGGAGGGTGAATCATGTAATCACCGGATAAAAATCCGGAATCGGTTGCAATACTGCATCTTTCCCATACGCTTTTTTTGCCTTCGCGTTTGCCCGTCGAATATCTGCCCGTTCACGTACCTGGTCACGGTAATCCGCACCATTATATCCAAGCTCGCGGAAAATGTATTCCAGATCCTCTCTCGTCTGATTCTCCATCGCTAAAATCGCCAGCCGTATCAATTGAGACATCCAGATTTTCTTAACATCCCGCTCCTGTTCCTCAAATTTCTCCTCGAAATTGTACCCGGACCGGACAAATTCGTTTCGAAGATCTTCTGCCCGCACACGTCGTTCTCCGTTAAACAACAGAACATTGATGATGTCCGCGAAAACCTCATTAATCGCTTCCAGCCGTTTTTCGTGAAAATCTTTCTTTGGCAAATCAGATCATCCCCTTTCCGATGAGATGATTATACTTCATTTTCAAACGATTTTCCATACAAATCGAGACCGACCCAACTTTTTTGGGAAGGCGATAAAAGCAACGAGTGGAACGAAACCAGGGGACAGAAAGGCAAACCACAGAGGTGGAGTTTAGGGGAAGGGTATGATCACGGCGGAAATCTGTTCAGCGGCATTCGCTCGGATTCCGGCCGAAGACACGTTTAAAAGCCTTGCTGAAATAGCTGGCGTTGGAGTAGCCAAGGGTCTCGGCAATGTTCTGCAGTGAGCGGGATTTGTCCTCAAGAAGGACCAGCGCCTGCTTCATACGCTTTTCCTCGATATATTCATGGACGGTGCAGCCGTAGCGCGTCTTGAAAGATTTGCTGATGTACTCCCGGGTAAAATAGAACTGCTTACACAGCAGGGACAGGTGGATGTCCTCGCAGTAATGCTGATCGATGTATTTCCTGACCTCCGCTGCCGCCTCACTGCCGGAGGTTCCGGGCGCCGGGGGCGGCAGAAGGGAGACGGCATGATCAAGCGTGCGCGTCAGTTCATCCGGATCTACGGGTTTCAGCAGATAATCCAGCACATTTGTGCGGATGGCGGCGCGGGTAAACTCGAAACTGTCATAGCCGCTGACTACGATGTACTGCGTATCCGGCCACCTCTCGCTTGCCTGTTCCAGAAATGCGGGACCGTCCATAAGGGGCATGTTCATATCCACAAAGACGATCTCGGGCCGCAGGCGTTCCATGATTTCCAGTGCTTCCTGCCCATTGAATGCGGACACGGGTGGAAAGGCATGGTAATCATCCCAGTTCACCAGAGCCCGGATGACCTGATGAACAGCCGACTCATCATCGATGATCAGCACGTGTCTCATTAATTTCACCTCCGGTCGGGATAAGAATGGTCACACTTGTTTCTCTTGGCGGTTCCTGCACGCTTTCCACCTGAATGGAAGCAGTTCCGTGGTACAGAAGACGCACGCGGGTGCTCAGATTGATCAGGCCGATGTTCTCCGTGAGGGTCACGGAGGGGTCGGCAATCTGCTCCCGGATGCACCGGAGCTTTTCCGGGTCGATTCCGCAGCCGTTGTCCCGGACGCGCAGGATGATCTGTTCCTGTTCCCGGGAACAGGTGATCCGGATGGTCACCGTTTCCGTCGTGTTTTTCATTCCGTGGACGATGGAGTTCTCGGCGAGCGAGAGGATACTGAGCTTGGGAACCTCCGCATCCAGAAGTTCCGGATCAATGCAGATGCTGTACTGCAGCCTTTCGCCGTACCTGGCCTGCTGCAGAGACAGGTATTTCTCCGCATATTCGCTTTCCAGCCGGAGAGGGGCAAGGTTGCCGCCCTGAATGGAATAGCGAAGCAGAGAGGCCAGTCGGGTGATCATCTGATACACGGTCCGGTTGCCGTCGGCGAGGGCTTCTGCCCCTATGGCCTGAAGGGTATTGTACAGAAAATGGGGATTGGTCTGCGCCTCAAGCGCAGCCAGCTGGGCGGTTCTTTCCCCGATTGTCGCCAAGTAGTGGCGGTCAATGAGGGAGGAAAGTTCTGCCGCCATGTCATTGATCTCTCTGGAAAGGGAATGGATCTCGGAGCTTCCGCGAATCTCCGGCCGGATGGAAAAATCGCCCGAACCGACTTCATGCAGACGATGCTCAAGTGCGGAGAGAGGAGAGGTCAGGGCTCGGATCACGGGCAGAATGATGGCCATCATCACGGCAAAGGACAGAATGCCCAGCAACAGGGTTCGGTTCCTGCTGTGTATCAGGGAGGCGTTTATTATGGACAGGGGCTTTGTTGCCGCGATGGTATATTCCTGCTCCCGGACCGTGCCGGATACAAGAACACAGTCTGCGCCATCCAGCCGAACGGCGCTGTGCCCGCCGGAGATTGCCTCCAGCACCTCGGGGGCGCCGCCGGCGGATCCGAGGCTGTCGCCGGCCTGACTGAACAGAAAAAAAGTTTCCCCGGCCAGGGCGTGCCGGCCTTCAATTTCCTTTACCTTCGTCCTGTCCACCAGTACCCGGACGTAGGCAAGCTCATCCTTTTTCGGTGCGTTGATAATGGTCCGTGTCACCTCAAGCAGGCCCTCCTCCGTCATGTGAAGGGACAGGTAGGAAGGACTTTTGCGGAAGGTTTCAAATCCCGGAAGATCCTCCGGCGAAAGGTCGGTAAGGGGCAGGATGCGCCGCCTGTCCGAATCGATACTGTAAGCGGCATCGCGCCGCAGGAGCCACACATCCACCCGGAGAATATCCTGTCGGGCATACAGAAACGTGCGCAGGATACCGCCCAGTGCGGTCACATCCGGATAGGTCATTGGCCCGCTTTTTTCCACGATGGTCATGAAGTCAGCATCGTTTCGCAACTGGATGGCATAGAGGGCAAGCGCATCCAGATAGCTGTCGATCTCCGTGCCCTCCATGTCCAGAATCCGTTTCATGGATTCCTGCTGCTGGAGACGATTGATTCGTGCCTGGGAGGAATAGGCGTAAAACACAAGACTGGTGACCATGAAAAAGACAAGCAGGCCGAAAATAAGGCTCAGCTGGTGCCGGATCGTGGACCGGTTGCGCCACCGGTCAATGGTCCTGCTGATGTTCAACCGACAACCCTCCTTACCGTTATCCTGGCTTTCAGCGCCATATGATGGGGGACATGATTTGACAAGCCGGTGCAGGCTTTGCCCACTCCTTACCGTTATCCTGGCTTTCAGCGCCGTATGATGGGGGACATGATATGACAAGCCGGTGCGGACTTTGCTCTCTTCATTGATGTTGCTGTGGCTTTCGGCACCGTATGACGGACAGAGGATATGTCTTGACAAACCGGTGCCGACTTTGCCCACTCTTCCTTCGGTTACCTGCAGACTTTGCGGACAGGATCTCTTCGTCCTCTCCGGGCTTATTATAGCGCAAAACGGCCGCCTTGAACACGAAAACCGGCCGCCGGAAAAAGGAACCTTATGCGACCGTTCCATCCCGGAACGCAGGCAATGCAGTTATGTCCGGGATGGAAACAGAGGGGATTTTTCGGGCCGGATCCAGCGGACTGTTTTCCGTCACCGGGCTGGAAACAGACGCTATGCCCGACATGGGAAATCCACGACCAGAGACGGCTGGATCAGGGGGAAAACCGGCCCAGCCCGGGATGATGAACTGGCGTGAACCCTCCCCGGAATTTTGACCTGCCAAAGGCGTGGGCCCGGTGCTAGCACCGGTTTGTCAAATCATGTTTCCTTTCAATCATACGATTGCGAAAGCCAAAGCAACATGAAAGGCGTGGGTAAAGGAAGCACCGGTTTGTCAGATTATGTTCCCTGTCAATCATACGGCGCCGAAAGCCAGGGGAACATGAAAGGCGTTTTCGGACATTTATGGTGAAACAGTTCTCAAAATGACAAGGTTCTGTTCACAAAAGAACCTGTATCATTTTGTGGAAAGTGAATATAATCAGGTCAGAAGAGCAGGGAACTGCTGAATAATCATAAGGAGGAAAACCCCATGAAGAAACTGCTTTGTATGCTGCTGGCGATGGCGCTTTTGCTTGGCGCTGTGGCAATGGCCGATGAGAAGACGATTGATATCTTCATCTCCTCGCCTGAATATGCGGATGCGATGCATGAGCTGATCGCCGCCTATAAGGAAGTCGCACCGGATGTGACCATCAACTACGAGACCACTCAGAACGATTATCCCACGCTGCTGAAGACCCGGATCAATGCCAACAAGACGCCGGACATCTTCTCCACCACCTCCGGCAAGGAGATCGCGGACTATCTGGAGTATTCGTACAATATCGCCGGAACCCCCGCTGCTGAGGCGATGGATCCCGCGGTGGCCGTCATGATGGCCAGCGGCGATGAGATCCACGGTTTCGCGCTGAAGGGCAACTACTTCGGCATGATCTACAACAAGAAGATCTTTGAAGAGCTGAAGCTGGATTTCCCGAAGACCATTGACGAGTTCGAGAACGCCTGCAAGGTGATCAAGGAAGCCGGCTATCAGCCCGTGACCACCGGTTTTGCCGAGTGGTGGGTGTTCAAACATGTGATGCAGCACTTCATGGATGCCGCGTCGGATGATCCGGCCGCCATGGTGGCCGCGTTCCAGGCGGGCACCGCGCATTTCAAGGATTACCCGGTTCTCTATGACAACTTCTTCCGTTTCATCGACCTGGCTGTCCAGTACGGCGATGCCAAGCCTCTTGAAACCGATCTGGCCGGTGAGGACTCCGCCATGGGCACCGGCAAGGCTGCGATGATGCTGGGCCAGGGCGCCTGGGTTGAGGCGGACATTCTGGCCATCGACGAGGAATATGAGATGGGCTTTGCCGGCTATCCCGTCACGGATGACCCGGCCCAAAGCCAGATCATCGCCGGCAGCGATCAGGCCCTGCGCATCAACAAGAATGCGAAGAACCTGGATGCGGTCATCGATTTCGTGAACTGGTGGTACACCAGCGACTACGGCAAGGCCTGGTTCTGCGATGTGGCCGGCGTGATCCCGCCGATCACCGGAGCAAAGGTTGCCGACATGCAGATCATCCGGCAGGGTACCGATCTGGCGGCCACCGATGGCGCTGCCGCGGTCAGCATCTGCTACTCTTCCGACAGCTTCAATCAGGCAATGGGCGAGGCACTCCAGGCGTACATCGCCGGAACCATGACCAAGGATGAATGCTGTGCACAGATCGAAGCCAAGTGGGTGGAGATCGACGGAAAGTAAGGAAGCATTCGAAAATAAAGTGCAATTTCTGATGTAATCTGAGCGCGAATTCCAAGACAATTTTATTGTTTAAGCATCTTGGGACAGTATCTGTTTGTCGAGAAATTCACCACGGGCTGAACAATCGTGTTATTGAACCAGCCACTGACAACATTCCAAACACCCTTGACGAAATTCCAAGCAGTAGTCGCACCATTCTTGATGCCTTCCCACATTTTGCTAAAAAAGTTAACGACAGGC
>JAFUBF010000478.1 GCA_017460325.1 Clostridia bacterium
CCATCAGGCGGCGGGCAGGGAAACCAGCACACGGAAGGTGTGCGCGTCGGGATACTGGATGGAAAGAGAGCCGTGATGAATTTCCGTAATCCGTTTCGCGGCGGAGAGGCCGATACCGGTGCCGCCGCTGTTCCGGGAGGAGTTGCCCCGGACAAAACGGTCGGTCAGCTGATCGGGCCGCACGTCCGGCAGGGAATCGACGGTATTGGAAATCTCCAGCCGGATCTTTTTTCGTTCCAGGGACGCGGAGAGGAAAAACTCTCCGTTATCGGCCGTGTACTGGGCGGCATTGTCCATCAGCAGATTCAGCATGTTCCGCATGGACCCCTCGTCCCCCTGGATGTGAAGGTCACTGGCCACGGTGGTTTTCCAGCGGATCTGCCGCTCCTCAAGCCTGGGGATGAAGGAACTGACCTCCTCCTGAATGAGCGAGGTGAAATCGAGCTTCTGACGGGTCATGGCTTCGGCTGATTCATCCAGACGGGCCATGAGGAGGAGCTGCGCAATCAGCCGCTCCAGCCGGTTGGTCTGGCTGCGAATGTTCTCACTCCACTTGCTTTTACCCTGAGTCAGGTCCAGGACATCCAGACTGGACCGGATGATGGCCACCGGGGTTTTCAGGTCGTGACCGGCATCGGTGATGAACTGCTTCTGCTTTTCGGTATTTCGCATGTACGCATCGGCCACTCTGGAGGAGATGGGAAGGAGAATCAGGAAGAGGGCGACCATCAGGAGTGCGCCGGTCAGGAGGGTGCTTTTGAGGACGTTATACAGGTCCTTGAGCTGAATGGAAATGTCCAGGAGAATGATCCGGGACTGTCCGGTGGCCTCCGTGAACAGGCCGTACTTGTATGAACCGATTTTGCCGGTGGGGAATTTGTCTCTGAGAATCTGCCGGACCGTTTCCTCCAGGTCGACTTCGGTTTCCTCGAAGATTCCCCGCTGCTGGACGGATTCAATGGTTCCCTCTGCGTTTACGGTGATGTCGTAAAACCCGGAGGGATAGGGGCGCGGTTCGGGGCGATAGCCAAACATGGGCGGGGCCGCCTCGGACTGAGGCTTCCCCTCCTCTCCGGTGCCGCTCAGCATCATCTCAATAAACCGGCTGCTTTCCTGCTCAACCTGATGGTAACTGAACAGCGAGATGAACGTGATCATCAGGAGGATCAGAATCAGGAAGGAGAGCATGGCGCCCATGATGAACCGGTTGCGAAAGTACTTCCTCATTTCGTTTCCTCCAGCGCGTATCCGATTCCGCGCTTGGATACGATGGAGGCACGGCTGCCCAGTGTTTCCATCTTTTTGCGCAGATAGGAAATGTGGGTCCAGACGGTTCCCTGTTCAGCCTCCACATCCATGCCCCACACGCGGTCCAGCAGGGTATCGGCAGAAAAATAGACACGGGGATTCTGCATGAAAAAGATGAGCAGCTGAAATTCCCGGTGACTCAGGGGACAGCTCTGTTCGCCCACGGACAGAGTGCAGGCATCTTTATCAAGCGTCAGGTCGGCAAACCGGATCTTTTCGGTCAGGATGGCCCGCCCGCGCTTTGCCAGTGCATTGATACGCAGAACCAGTTCTTCCATGGCAAAGGGCTTGGTCAGATAATCATCTCCGCCTGCCTCAAAGCCCTGTGTTTTGTCATCGAGTTCGCCCTTGGCCGTCAGGAAAATGGCCGGGCAGGTAGAGCCGTCCCGCCGAAGCTGTCTGAGGACGGAAATGCCGTCCTTGCCGGGCATCATGACATCCAGAATCAGACAGTCATAGGGATTGCGCGAGGCCAGATCCAGGGCCTTTATCCCGTCCGGTGCCCAGTCCACCTGATGTTTATGCCATGTGAGATAAGCGACGATTGCCTCGGCCATCATGGCCTCGTCCTCTGCCAGTAACAGTCGCATCGTATCACCTCCGTGAACCATTATACCAGAAATCGACGGGAATGACGCAAACGGACCGGAAAAAGCATGGGTACTCCCACAGAGGGAATACCCATGATATTAATCGTTATGCGCTTTAAAGAAGAAGGATACGGCGAAAAGCGCGGCAAGCAGTCCCAGCGTGCAGACGCCGAGGATGATCCAGTTGGCCGTATAATCCGTCCGGCTTATTTCGGCCGACATGCCGGGGAAGGAAGGAGGCCCACCCGGGAATCCTGACATCTGGTCCGGCATCGGTCCGGACCATGCCTGTGAGGTGGCCTGATCCGCGGACGTGGTGGCATCGCCGGAGGTATCCGGAGCGCCTTGCGAACTGGTCGCATCCGCTTCGGCCAATTCACCGGAGACCACCGGGGTACTTTGCGAGGCGGTAACAGAGGAATCGCCGGAGAGGGCCGGTTCCGTGGAAGAGGTTGCATTACCGGAGTCAGGCATGGTCATGCCGGAGGGAACGCCTGTGAACCGGGCAGTTTCCGTTCCGGCGGCAGACAGTTCCTGTTCGGTGGCTGCGGTCGGGTCGGAAGCGGTTCCGGAGGAGGTGTCACCCGGTGACTGACCGGAGAACGGATTGAAGGAGGGTCCACCCATTCCGCCTCCGCCGGGCTGCTGGCCGCCCCTGTTCATGACACCCATCAGGGTGAGATCCAGACTGCTGGCATTCACGAGGGTGGAGGAATCCGCCGACTGTCCCTCTGAGGTGGAGGGGATGGTTCCCTCCAGCTGACCGCGGATGCTTTCGGCCCGCAGGGTGCAGTAGGACTGCAGGGCTTCGATGGCCGCATCAAATTCCTCGACCGTGTAAAAGCCGTTGGGGTCCTGTTCCACATAAGGACGGATCATGGCGGATACACGGCTGATTTCCTCTGTCAGCCAGCCGCTTTCAATGACATTGGTAATGAATTCGTCGTAGATTTCATGATAGCGGGCCGTGGTTTCCTCACTGTTGAAGATCCAGGCAACCAGCGGACGATCACTGAGACTGCCCATGGAAACCGGGCTGTCGATGGGACTGTTGATCGTTTCCGTCCCGTCCGTTCCGCCGCTGAAACCGCCCATGGCGAGGTTGTAATCCCAGGGCAGAATGGCCAGCTTTCCGTCGTCTTCATAGAGGTAATAGTTGTGGATCATGGCGCCGGTATAGCTGTCATCATTCTGCAGGAAATCATGGACGGCAAAGTACCGCATCACTTCGTCTGCGAAGACGGCATTCTCCGCCTCATCGCTGCTCAGCGTTTTGAGAGCCTGAATCAGTCGGGTCTTGTCGATTTTGTTAATCTTGGTCTTGGCGGAGTCAAAAATGTTGCTGTAACTGTCGAAATCATCGTCAGAGTATTGCAGCTTGACATCGCTGGAACCGTTACCGAAGTTGAAATCGCCGCCCATATTCGGCATCGGCCGGTTAAAGTTCATTGACGGGAAACTGCCGGTCTGCGAGTCACCGCTGCTATCGGCCGATGCAGAATCGGGCATTCCCATTGCCTGGGGATCAAAGGACGGCGAATCTCCGTCGCTTTCGGCCTGCGCGAAATCCGGTGGTCCACCCATGCCAGGGGGGAACATTCCACCGGGCATTTGCGGGGTAGACTGGGTCGCAGCGGAGGTGTCCGTCGCGGTATCGCCGGAAGCGGAGTCCGTATCCTGATCAACCTTGAACTGATCAAAATCGAAATCCCATCCGTTGCCGCGGCCGCCGCCAAAGGACTGGCTGTCCGGCTTATACAGTTCACCCGTGGTCATATTGTTCCGCTCCAGGAAACTGTTTTCCACGCTTTCCACTGCCAGGTAAAGTCCCCAGGGCTCGCCGTTGATGGTAATCTGAACATAGCTGCACAGGGGAGAGGGAACCTCCATTTTGCCCATCAGGGTGTAGGCCAGGTAATCCTTCATCATGGTGGCATCGTAGATCAGGTTGTTCAGGCTCAGTTTATCAAGCCCGCGCCAGGTGCGCCCCTCCACGAAGTGATCGAACTCGAGCTTAAAGGAATATTTCTGGCTGTCCATCTCGGATACGGAGGACAGGGAGGTATTTCCCTTGGCCCGAATGCCCACATTGGAGATTTTCTCCCCGTCAAGCGTGACGGTGCAGGCAGTATATTCCTCCTGCGTGGCATTGGAGAGGAAACTGTCAAAATCGCTGATTTCAAGATCTATTGTGTGTACACGGCTCTGGTCGAAGAAGCTTTCATAGCCGACCTCAATGGTCTTCTGCTTCCCGGCACTTGCCTTGCCTGTCCATATGGCGGTCGTCAGCACCAGCATCACGACCAACGCCATACAGCAGATCCGGTCGATCGTTTTGCTCTTTGGCATGCTCATCACCCCATGTAATCTCCGTTATAGCTGACCAGAACAGCACTGTTTACACCGTCCATCTCCGAAAGGCTGGTAATAAAGGCGGTGTCATCCCCCTTCAGGGAGATCTCATAACTCAGTTCGATGTTGCCCTTCTGAGCGCTCTTGCTCTTGACCACGGCCTTTCTGACCTGCTGGGTAAGATAATCGGCAACGCGCTTTTCTGCGGCGCCATCGGTGCAGTTAATGACGGCGATGAAAGGTTTATCCGTAGATTTCCGGTTGCAGAAAACGATCATGATCAGTCCGATCACCACGCTTCCGGCGATGGCCAGGGGGATCATACCGGCAGCCAGGATAATGCCGCCCGCGATGGCCCAGAAGAGGAAGGCGATATCCATGGGCTCCTTGATGGCCGTACGGAAACGGACGATGGACAGAGCACCGACCATGCCCAGAGACAGGACAACGTTGGAGGTGACGGCGAGGATTACCATGGTCGTAATCATGGTCATGGCCACCAGCGATCCGCCGAAGGTGCGGCTGAACATGACACCGGAATAGGTTTTCTTGTAGACGAAGTAGATGAACAGTCCGAGACAGAATGAAAGGATGATGGCGATTGCCATATCGGGAAGGGAAACAGCGGTCACATTCTCCAGGTAGCTGGATTTGAAAATATCATTAAAGCTCATGGTTCAATCCTCCAATTATTGTTTGTATTCAGCCTCAGCCGTAAATGCGGCATGCGGCATATTTGGAAAAAGCAGTTGACCTTCTGCCCTTCAGGGCAGTGGCTTTGCGGATAATTCCCGGAAGGTAATCATCCCATTTGACCTCAAGAATCATGGGGTTGTCCTCCACCGGCAGCGTGAGTCCCCGGGGATCCAGAAACTGTGCGGGGGGACCGGTCCGGATATTCCAGTCAATGGTGACACGGACGTTTCCGGGGGCGTAGACAAAGGGTGCACGCATGTATTCTACGACGCATTTCGGTCTCAGTCCTCTGGATTTCATCTCCACATAAAGGACGGTCAGGAGCGGCTTTCCGCTGGTGGCCATCCAGTTGATGTCACCGGCCATGATGCGTCTCAGTTCATCCTCTGTCAGTCGCTGCTGCAGTTTGCAGCCCACATTGTCCCGCTTCATCTTGCATTCCAGCATGATATAGCTGAGATCATCATTGTAATAACGGATTCTGAACTTGCGTCGCTCGTTGACGCCATCCAGCTTTTCCCAGAGTGCGGTATCGCTGAGATCATCAAAATACAGGCTGCGAATGCAGTAACATCCGTTCTTCCCGGCGTGACTGTCAACCGAGGCGACAGCGGTCAGGTTCTGGCGGATGGCAACCGCATCAGCTTCCGTGATATAGTGTTTGATTTCATGCCGATATTCCATCACTTGATCCCTCCTTTTTAATCCGGTCTGGTCTTTCGGCACTGCCGCCGTCCGGATTTCCGGGACTGGCGGTAATTGCGCTGACCTGCGGGGACGGGGAAGACGTTTGGGTGCTTTCCTCTCCCTGCAGGCATACTTTACCGCCGTTACCTTACGTGAATCTTATGAAAATTAAAAAATCTGTCCAAAATGACAGAAATTGAAAAACAGGCCAAAGACCGCATTCTCTGCTCATGACTGCAGCAGTGTTCAGACGATGAGGGACATGTCCTTTCCAAAGGGCTGGCAAATTCCTGTGTCATTTGATTCGTCTGAAATCTGCACCCGGAAGGGAGTGGGACGAGGAAATGCCGAACGATGGCATTGGAAAACAGAACAGCTCTTGTCACTGGAATGGGTGGTATCGGGGCTTTCCGGAATCTGTTTGGGTCAGAGAAATGAAACAGAGTCTCTTTCTTACATCTGTCAGTTGCCGTTGATGCGACCGTAATCAGGCTAAATGCCGGTTGTTCATGCAGGAAGCATGATCTGCAGTGGATGGCTATCCCGAACGGTGAAAGGAAGGAACCGGTGCTCTATCCCGGTTTGCCAGATGATATCCCGTACCAATCATACAGTGCCGAAAGCCAAAGCAACATTGAGATGAGAGGATCCGGTTGAATCCGCTGGCTGTCCGAAAGGGAAAAGATCTGCAGACTGCGTTCAGAGTTTGGGGAAGATCGACTGAATCCGACAGGGGGATGAGTCGGGAATTATCCCCTGGCGATGATCAGTGAATTTCCCGGGTCTGCAGAAAATCTCGCCAGGCAGCAGAAACGACATCTGGCTTCTTGACCGGGGGACAGAATTCGTGGATAACCGGATCATCTTTATGAAGGTGCTGTTATGCCGACGATTCTATCAGAGGAAGATCTCAGAAACGGATACAACGAGATATCCGCGTTCTGCCATACGCATGATGAGCCTGTCTTCATTACCAGAAACGGAAAAGCCGATCTCGCTGTCATGAGCATTGAACATTACGAAAAGATCACAGGCAGATTCGAACTGCATGAATTTATCCGTGACGGACTTGATGAAATAAAGAACGGAAACACGCGCCTCTTCGCTGAGACGATGGCAGATATCAGGGCGAATCGTAAGAGATGAACGACGACATTTCGCAGGGAAAAGAGCCGGGGATAACCTGAACGACACTGTTGATCGGGACTCCATAGCCCAGGGACGGCGGAGGCCCTTCCGAATGAGGCCGTAAAAGGTAATCTGCGAACCTGCCGGGATCTCACAGTGACGCCTCTGTGAGTACTCCGGCTCCTGATGCCTGCGGGATGAGACCAAGCTGGGAAAATAAACGAATCGGGAAAACCTGAAGTAAAATAATACCGCATGGAAATAAGAGCGGGAATGCTCGTAGAATCCATGGTGTGATGGTGAAGGAAATCAGCATGAATGATTGCAAAACCGAAAAACTGAGGGAAGAAGTAAACCCGGTATTCAATACGGGGAAAGCCTGTGTGCAGGTGATGGCAGAACACGCGAGGAAAGAAGGTGTACTTTCTGTACTGAGTGACCTTGTGAAGGAAGGACGACTGACAGTGGAGGAAGAATTGGAAGTGTCGGTGGATGAATTATGCAGACTGGCTGGAAGGACAGAAACGGATAACGAATGATCTTGTCACGCCCACTTTGCAGGTTTCCAGGTTAGAGGTTCGAACGGATCTGGACATCATGCAAAGTGGGCTGCTTTATATCCTTCGACAATGTCTCTTCGTGTGATCTGCATTGTCATTGCCGGACAGAACTTCATAACCGGAAGATTTTATTGTCTGTCTCACCGGGAGATGGCTGGCATAATCGGGTAGGTGGCCCCATCTCAAGTGAGATGGGGTTGCCCTCCCACACCGCTCGTGCGTACGGATCGCGTACACGGCGGTTCGGTCTTTGTTCGGAATTGGCTCCGTGAGCGTCTATTGTTATCTGACCAGAGTACA
>JAFUBF010000479.1 GCA_017460325.1 Clostridia bacterium
ACTGTTTTCGGGTTCCGGCTTTGGGACAAGGTTCGTTATAACGGTCAGGAATGCTTTATCAGTGGCAGAAGAACCACCGGGTATTTTGCTCTGGCTGAACTGAGTGGGAAAAAGGTTACGAATTCTGTATTATACAAGAAACTCAAACTGCTGGAAAAAGCAGACCATTATTTAACCGAAAGGAGACTACGGGGAGACGGGGACAACGGTGAAACGCAATTCCTCCCCGCCCTAATGAGGACGGGGTCTCCTTGCTAACGATGATGAATCAGAAACAGACCTGGCGCCCGGGGCAAAAGGTCGAACAGAGCAGCGCTGCATTGATCGAACAGGAAAACCAGCTCAGGAGAATGCTGTTGGAAAAACAACCGGTCCAGGCATCGAAAGAAGCCCAGGCATGGATTCATTACAGGGATTACCTGACAGAGGCGACCCTTAAGAAAAACGAGGACTTCGTCTCCGACCTGATGCGAATGCACAGGCGCGTATACGAAGGATGTCCACGAACCGAGCTGCGGGATATGATGGTTCAGGTCTTTGATCCGGGAACTGTGATGCAGGGCCTCGAGATGTGGCAGACCATGATGGATCTGCTGATGTTTACGGGTCTCAGACGGTTCGCAGGAAAATCAAGGGATGAATTCTACAAAGGTGCTCTTCCCTATGACATGGATGACGGCGTCCTTGATAACGATGCTCCTCTGACGCACATCTACAATCTTTCCTCTGCCGTTCAGGATCTGGCACACCTCATCACACAGGCGCCACTGAGACTGAATCCTCCGAAGCTGATTGAAGCGCTTATGAAGGAATCCGGTCTTGAGAGGAATGCAGAATTGCAGATGCTCAGAGGCGATCTCTACAGGCAGGTAAACAAACTTGACAAAGCCAAAAGGATTTACAGGGACATCCGGAAAAAGGGTCTGGCAGATGACAGGAGTATCGATGATGCCATCATCTATACGGATTTGTTCCACCGTCCGTCGGGCGAGCCCCCGAAGCCCTGAGCCCGAAAAACCCGGTCATGGGGCTGACCGTACACAGACCGGCGTGACCTGTCCTGCCCAATGCAGGACGGTGAATGTCCGTCGATTTCCGGTCCACCCGATCCATTGGCCATTCCAGGTTCACCGAACCGGACAGAGGGAACGTTCAGGTCCGGACCTCTTTCCCTCGCTGCTGAGGAACCGTCTTCAGTTTTGTCTTTGCTGATCCACCTGTGTCGATAACGAACCGGCTTCGTTATCGGCTTTTTTATTGAGCACGGACGTTCACACAGAATCGGCCGAAGGACGGATCCCTTCAGGTAAAAAGCTGCTCGTACCGGATGCACCGGAACGAACAGCTTTGTTTCTTATCCATACGCTTTATGTCGCAGACCGGACATGCGACCGTCCTGTTACCCTCGCCAATGTTGAATGCGCTTTTGACGACTGCCATACCGCTCCTCTCCTCAGAGGTTTGAATAAACGGCCAACAGAGTCGCAGATCCGGTGATATGTCAACGGGTGTTATGCCCGCTCAGCGTCGGCCAGCCCTCGGGCTGTTCAGCCAGAGCTTCTGCAAGACCTGCTCGCACCACCTCTTCAGCCCTTTGGACCAAGTGGTGACCTCCACTGGTTTCTTCCTCCCAGGCCATTTTCTTCCCCGGAATCTCCTCCGTCCTCGTTAAGGCAATTGCCTCGCTCATGCTTTGTCCACGCCTTTTCGAACGTTTCTCCGTTTTTGGCAACATGCCCTCTGACAGACTTTTCGGCAGTTCCTGCATAACAGATTTCCGTCGGAGCCAATGATTGCCTTTTACCAGGCGAATCATTCGATTGACCAAGGAGTATCCCTGTCATGTTCCGGCGCGAGGGGGAGCTCTATTTTCAGGGAATATCACCTGCACCCCAGGATTACTTCCCGACATAATCCTTTTCCGTAGATGATTCCATACTCCTAAAATGTTGCTGCGGCTTTCGGCACCGTAGAATGGACAGGGAACATTATTGGGCTAACCGGTGCAGACCTTGCCCACTCCTGTATTCTTTCATAATTCTGGCGCGAACAGCTTTGTCTCTCACAGCTTCCCTGGCTTCGTCTTCCCTGTCATGCTGATACAAGTACTCAAGCGCATTCGCCAGTTCATCTGCACCAATTACTTTTCCCTCTATTCTTCCCTCTATTCTTCCCTCTTCTTTTCCCCGGGAAATTCCAATGGTAATTCCCTGTTCCAGGATCTCGTCCGCTTTTGTTCTGGCAATAGATCCGCTCATTATGTTGTCCACCCCTTTTTCAAACGATTCTCTCTTTCGACACCAAATCGTCTGAAAGTCTTTGCGGTAGTTCCTGAATAGATTTCTGACAGTTCCAGGTTCGCGCTTCAGAGACTGAGGCGCATGCTGGCCGCCGAATACTCCTGAGTTATACCAACCACGACATATGACCCGTTTTTAGGTCTGTCGCCTGCCTCCGGACTTACTCCCCGACATAATCCGTTTCTGCGACCGGTTCAATGCACCTGTATTCTTTCAGAATTCTGGCGCGAACAG
>JAFUBF010000480.1 GCA_017460325.1 Clostridia bacterium
TCTTCCCTCTTCTTTTCCCTCTTTTCTTCCCTCTTCTTTTCCCTCTTTTCTTCCCTCTTCTTTTCCCCGGGAAATTCCAAGGGTAATTCCCTGATTAATTCCCTGTTCCAGGATCTCGTCCGCTTGTGTTCTGGCAATATATCCGCTCATTATTTTGTCCACCCCTTCCCGAACATTTCTGAATTTTACTGTCAGGCTGTCTGTCACCCTCTGCAGCAGTTCCTGAACAAGACGTTTCTGTTAGGTCGTAATCTTCTTCTGCTCCCTCAGTTCTTCCAGACGCGTGTTGATATCATTCAGCTCCCTTTCCATCTCGTTCCACAGATCTTTATCTGTATTCATGCGTGAAAACTCATTCACATGCCGGAAAAAATAGAACGGAAGCAGAATCAGCAGTTTTCGTTCGAACAACGTATCAATCGAGTAATCACTGATCTGAATCACCGGGACCCTGTAAGAAACTTCCCCTCCCTGGGGAACCTTATGGGTAATCATAAAGTCCTGGGGAATATTCCCATTTGGCCGCAGAAAGATGATTCCCGAGTTTGGAAAGGTCAGCGTCACCCCTCGCGGTGTCAGCTTTATATTGGCAATAGCAATCGCAGAACCGTATTCAGCGACCCGAATGAGGACCGAATTATCCAACCAGGTCTCACACTCAAAATGATACAGCCGTAAAACCTCATCACCGATCTGCTCATACAGCTCGACAATTGCATCCACATCCCGTCTGCGCAGGGATCCATTCTCCTGTAAAAGAACATGCTTGACATTCCGAATTCTGATCCTGGTTTTTTCCGAAAAATTCTCCCCGAAAAGCTCATTGATCAATGGCACCACATACTCTTCCAGTCTGACCACCATCGCCGCAAGTGATGAATCGTAGGTTTTCTCATTTTCCAGCTTTTGTTCCTCTTCGCTCAGCACTTTCTCAGACTTTTCCATCTGCTCACATCCTTTCGCTTTCGCCCGATTGTCATTCGCTGCTTACGCCTTATTATAAATCTCCATCGCCCCGTAATGCAAGGTTATCCCTGCCTCAGATGCACCATTCAGGCCCACCGGACCGGCCAGGCCTCGCTTTTTGAACCGCATGGACATCTGGCCATCCGGTTGCGATCTATCATGCAAAACCGTTCCCCCACGGAGCATGAACCGGACTCGCTCCAAATTCCCTCAAACGCCAACATCCGCACCCGGATTCTCTGCCCGTATTATAGCACCGGAAGAGAATCCCGTGCAGATATAAAAACCGGTCAGTTTTGCGTTACTTTCGCGATACTGTCGCAGTTCTGCCTGAGCTGGGAACAGATCCGGTGGGGTGACAACCCCCTTATGCCCTTCATTTCGCGATTTCGTAGATCTTCCCGAAGGCCCGCTGGCGAATTTTTCTCAGTCCCTGGGTGCTGTAAATGTCGCCGAATCTCTCCTGAAACCCGGCAGTCACTGTACGCCAGCTCGCCCCTTCCAGGCACTGCATCTTCACCACAAACCGTTCCCGTTCACCCAGCACCAGACGCCAGGCATTCACATAGGCAATCATGTTCGATCTTCCCCAGTACTCCGCCTGCTTCTGTGCCAGCTCATTCTCAATCTCCCGCAGATATCCGGGCGTATCCCCATCTGCAACTCTCTGAGCAAGGATCCCTGTCGGGTCAGCAACATCACTTCCATGGGGCATTCCTGTCCATTTCTGTGTAACCGAAATCGAATTCTCGATCTCCATGCTCTTCAGTTCCCTGATCATCCTCTGCAGATTCTCAATTTCGGTCTTCAGAAAATCACATCGGGCAACATTCTCCCTGTAATGTTCAAGACAATAATCTACTTCACCTGGCTGCATTCTGTTTTCCTTTCTGCGTACACGCTCATCCATGGCCGCCATCTGGCCACTTCCTGTTCCCAGCCGCCGCAGAACGGCAGGCTGTGTTTTCCTGATTA
Source organism: Clostridia bacterium (assembly GCA_017460325.1). Classification (GTDB taxonomy): domain Bacteria; phylum Bacillota; class Clostridia; order Christensenellales; family Aristaeellaceae; genus Ventricola. The sequence continues at coordinate 1,942 of JAFUBF010000480.1, forward strand.
TCGCCAACTGTCCGGCACCCAAGTCCATAATCCGGCAGGTAACCGGCGGACAGAACCACTGTCGGAACGATTCTGTCCGCCGCTTCGTTTCACTTTCCGGTCTGCCCTGTTCACCTGTCCAGATAGCGGTAGTTCTTACCCTTGTCCCGTGCAACCTGCAGTGTATATCCTTTGCTCATCTCATAGATCCGGCTCGCAGTGGCTTCATCGAAAGCCATGAGTTCATCCACCAGCCACTCGGATGAGACAATCGTCCTCTTTCTTGCCAGGTATCTGGCGTTGACGATCTGATACGCCAGCTTCAGATCCGCGTCAGAAGGTTTCACGGCATCCCGTGCCCGGCCCACCTTGAAGAAATCGTCGATGTACAGCACATCACACTCTTTATACTCCCGGATCCCGCTCTCGTATTCCTCCTCGTTCACCTGCCTCTTGAGCCGTACCGACTCCGACGGCCAGCACATATATCTGACACTCATGTTCCGTTTCAGCAGTTCGCCGCAGATCGCCGTACAGATGTGGGTTTTTCCGCAGCCAACCGCTCCGCCAATGTAAAACCATCCGGCACTCCTGTCTTGTACATACTGCTCCGCCCTCTGCCTGATCCTCTCCTGCCAGCTGCTTTCCACCTTAAACGAGTCAAAGGTCTGCCTCCGGATGTTCTCTTCCAGCCCTGATTTCCGGATTCTCTGCCAGCTCCTTCGCTGTTTCATGCATTTACACTGTACCAGCACGGAACAGTAATACCCGCTAAACCGTATCTCCTCGGTATAACCCCTGTTCCTGCACAGCGGACAATCAATCCCATCCGTCTCATTCAGGTATCCCTGGGACCGGTTATACAGATCCGCCTTGTTCTGCATATGGACCCGGAGTGCCTCCTGCTGTCGGATCGTCCGGGCAAGCGGATGATCCGGATCCAGTTCATCCGCTGCCTTTTCCGTCTGCTCCTCATCCGACGAACGTCGATTCCAGATAGCGTTTTGCGCATTCCGGAAGATCTCCCGGATATTGTCCGGCAGCATGTTCCCTTCCCCGATCAGGCCTGCTTCCCGCATCTGCTCCATGGCTTCCATCAGCTTCCCCTGCGCCAGCAGCTCTCCGTACCGTTCCTGAATCTCTTCCTCCAACACGCTTTCCATCCTCCTTCTGTTTTCTCAGAATCCCACGGATATACCGCCAGGTAAGTTTCCCTCCCTCTTTCGCGATCCGGATCGCCTTCAGGACACTCTCGCAGCTGTTTTCAGCCAGAAGCTCCATGGCAATGTCCTCATCCATCGGTGCAAAGTCGGCACCACAGCTCCTCATCATCCGCTCAATCGCCGGGATCTCCGTTCTCCTCTGCCTCTGCAGCCTATCCAGCTCCTCTTCGGAATACGCCTCACCCAGATGCACCTCATGGTCTGCCTCGCGCGCGCATGCGCACGCGCCTTTTATATATAAATCTATATCTTTATTTATCTCTTTATCCTTCTCTGTATCTTCTGTGTTATGAAGTGTTATAGAATCATGTATATAAGACTCAGATAATAAACCACTAACACTACTACTCCATCCCAAATCCGGGCATCCGTATGCATCTCTGTGCATGGCCCTGCATACACCGACATGCTCATCTCCGTTCCGCTTGTCTGTGCATACCTGGGCAGGTTCAGCA
>JAFUBF010000481.1 GCA_017460325.1 Clostridia bacterium
ACGTTGCGGTGCGGCTGTGTGTCGCGGCTGAGCATGTCCTCGTACCATCCGGTGAGGGAGTCGAGAATGGCGGTGTCGCCGCTCTGCTGGTAGGTCTTGTAAATGCCGTAGAGGGCGACGCCCGTGGGCCATTCCCAGTTATTCATGGTGAGATGGCCCCGGGAGGGATCGTTTCCGTCAGCGCGTTTGAGCATGCCGAGGACTTTGTCGGCAATGTCCTTGTAATTCATGATTCGCCTTCTTTCTTTTCAAACAGAGACTGAATCCAGTCCACGGAAAGGAACTGGGAGGGCCGGAAGGAATCGGACTGCATGTACGTGTAAATGGCCTGCTGCAGGGCCCGGGCTTCCGGATATTGGGTCAGGTTGTGCAGGCCCATGGAGGAGACCATGAGGAGTCCAGGGCCGCACCGGCATTCAAAGAGCATGGCCCTGGGCCTGAGGGTGGCAAAGGAATCCATCTCGGATATGATGCAGGAAATGCGCTCCGGGAGGAGCAGCGCCCGGGCACCGGCCATGGGCCACCACTGCCAGGTGGCGTAGGATTCGGTGGGGAAACCGGTAAACAGTGGATGTCGGTTCTCTATCAGCAGCCCCATGCATCCGGACTGATGGGGAAAGGTGCAGACGGACCAGAAATCCGGACTGAAATGGGCTTTGAGGGAACGGGGAAGGGCCTCCTCCGTACTGTCCGGGGAAAGGTAGACGCATCCGCCACGGCGGAGAACCTCCTGCGCCTTGGCATCAAACTGCCGGCATTCATGGATGTCGGGCGGGCATTCCGGGGTTTGATCCGGATAAACCCAGATCGGATAGGCGTTCTCAATGCCGCAGAAGGAAAGGGTAAGGGTGAGGGCCTCAGGTTTCTGAATGCCCCTGAGCGGGATGGAGAGAGTCCCCAGATCATGCAGACCACCCGGCTGCACATGGGCGGGCTCCAGCTGTCCCTGGCGCTGAACGGCTCCCTCCAGGGTCCATTCGGGAATGCCTGAAAGGGGCTCCTTCCCGTAGTGGGCCAGCTGGACCCGGGCCTCGAGGGTTTCTCCTTCGGCGAAGGTGTACCGGGGGAGGAGGACCAGGGGAAGGGTGTCCCGGAAAAAGGCGGCGAAGCGGCTCGGGTCCGCAAAGAGGAAGGGCTTTGGCAGGAGATGGGCATCCATCATGCCGATCAGGGCTGTTCCCTGTCCGGGAAAGTCCTGAAGGCTGAGGAGGGAAATGCCGCTGTAGTCCCGGGTGCGCAGGGCACTTTCCACCTCGGCGCGGTAACAGAGGAGGGCACATTCCCCGGTGGCCCGGACCATGTCCGTCCATTGCCCCTCAAGGCCCTCCGTGCGGACTTTTTCCTGCACGTGCAGAAAACTGGCCGGAACAGTGACGCCCCGGAACAGATCGGTCCGGGTGAATTCCGGCAGAATTTCATACTGCCCCACCTCAAAGGAAAAGACCGGCTGGTCCGTCTCCTGCCGGATACAGAGCATGGTAGCATCGTACAGATGGCACGCGTTGGGGTATTCGTGATTCAGCCATCCCGTGGGGCCGTCGCAGGTGGCACGCATCTCCCGGTCCCGAAAGGACATGGCGGTATAGAAATCACTGGCCGGGTCAGTACCCAGGGCACCGTAGTGAACGTTGGAACCGCTGGCATAGAGCCGCGTCGGGTCGGTTTCCCGTGCCAGATTCAGCAGCTCCGTCATAAAGGCATGCCCCTCCGCGTCCGCGTGCAGTTCATTTCCGAGGGTGAGCATGACGAAGGAGGGATGGTTGGCAAGGCAGGAGAGGATCTGCAGGAGTTCATTTTTGTAATAGGTTTTTGCCTCAGGGGTATGGAAGGCATTGACCGGATCCCAGTGAGACAGTTCGGGCTGCATCAGCAGACCCAGGCGGTCTGCGGCCTCAAAGGCAGCCTCCGGCGGGCAGTGACTGTGAAACCGCAGGCAGTTTACGCCGTAGGCGGTGTACCGGGAAAGGACGGACAGCCACTCCTCCGTGGTCATGGGACAGTAACCGGTTTCGGGGAAGACGGCGCAGTTTGTTTCGCCGCGCAGGAAAATCCGCCGGCCATTGAGGGTCAGGTGACCCTTGTCCCGGTCAAAGTCCCGGATGCCGAAAGAGACGGTTCGGGAGGGGAGGCCGGTCAGGGAAACGGTGAGGCTATGAAGCGGACCATCCCCCAGATCCCAGCGACGAATGCCCGGTTTCAGGGGAAGATCGGAAAGGCAGATCTCATGGACGCCGGGGTGGAGGTCAACCTGGCGGGTCACGGGATGTGCCAGGGCACTGGATTCAAGGGAAAGCGTGCCTGTATAGTCGGTAGCGGCATCTACGCCGATACGGACGCTGATTAAGGTTCCCCGGGGATAGACATGCACATGGGACAGGAAAACCGGGGGCTGCGCCTCCAGCTCAATGCGGCCCAGGAGGCCGTTCCAGTTGGTCTGAGTTTCATCCGAGGCGGAGGAGGAATAGACGATGGCATCCCTGGGCCAGCCCGGATAGTGGTTGTCGCTGATGAACTGCAGTGTATCCCGGCCGGTGGCCAGCCCTGTGATTTCAAACACGTGGGGCGCGGAAAGGCAGGGACTGCCGGCGGCGGGTGCCTCCTGTCCGTTGACCAGGAGGCGCAGGTGACGGGCCCGTTCCACTCGGATAAACAGGCGCTTTCCCGCCGGAAGCTCAAAGGAAACGCGGCGGGACAGGATGGCAGGGCCCTCATAGGTATGGCGTCGCGTCAGGCGCGTGACAATGGGATCGCCGTCACGGTAAAACCCCATGCGGCGAACCTCGTCCACTTTCCACTGCTGTTCCGGATTGTCCGGGTGGCCGATTCCGGCCTCATCCAGGGTTCCCGGAAGGCGGATATCGCCCTCCTGCCCGGGAATCCGGCACTGCCAGATGCCGGAAAGATCAAGTATGAGCATCATGGACCTCCAAACGGTTAAGGTG
>JAFUBF010000005.1 GCA_017460325.1 Clostridia bacterium
ATACAATCCCGCTCCGTCTGCGTTCCGTCTTTCAGTTTCCAGTGAAGCCATTTGTTATCTTTCCCGGGCTGCAGGTATTTTCCCAGGGAGATGCCGGAGCACTTGGACTGATAGATTTCACAGTCCTCTATGATCCAGCCCTTTGACCAGTGCGGCCCGACCATTCCCACCTGACAGGCAGTCGGAGGTGCCCACTGCGTGGCCGCTCTGCAGATTTCAAATCCCGACAGCGTAATGTATCCGCATCCCTCCTCAAGCGGATAGAAACAGAACGGCCGAACGTTTATCTCTACATTCCCGGAATTGGGAAATACTTCATGGAAGTTGGCATAGATGACAGTTTCATCCCTGTCCGTGTCCTGCTCCGTATACCAGGTATAGATCGAAAAGTCCGGATCCCAGGATACCGTGGATCTGACCGGATTCAGATCGCCGTCCAGGCTGGACGTCTCATACAGCGATTTTTCTCCCAGATAAACCTCTCCCGTATGCGCCACAAAAGAGGCGATAAACCAGTCACCGCTGACCCTTGTTGTATAGGGATTGTACTCACCGAAGAATCGGTTGGGAATCCGCACCCGCCAGACCCCCGGATAACCGCTGACGCTTTCCCAGTTTCTGACCGTTTCCGCACCGGTAATCTTTGCTCCCATCGGATGGGATGAACGGTACACAATCCGTTCCTGTTCCGTCCCTCCCCGGACCGGGTTAACATGTTCCCGATATACACCGGGCAAAACGATAATCTCATCTCCCGGTACAGCAGAAAGCGCTGCTTCCTGAATGGTTTTGAACGGCGAATGCTCCGTTCCGTTCCCGGATTCTGTTACAGCCGCCGATACATAAATAATCATGTGTTCCTCCTCTTTGAGCCTGTTACAGCCATGTCCGCTTCCTGTTGAAAAACACTTCCGCGACGCACACGGCCGTTCGTTTACAGAGCCGTGTATGTTCAGGTATATTGTACCCTGAACGCCGTCCCCTTACAAGGCCACATTTCCTGCCTTTTCTTTCATTCATCCGACACCGGGCCATTACGCAGTAACCTTGCACAACCCGCACAGATCGTGTACAATCTCTGATGAAGTGGCAAGACCGGAACACTTCCGATCCGAACGCCCAACGGAGGATTACAGCAAATGACAGAAGAATCCATGCGTTCTGCGTATCTGGAAGCCCTGCGCACCATCGAAATGAATGCCTGCAAAAAGATCGTCATCCGGAAGAAAAATCCGCCCAGGCCCATTGACGAAGAAGCGTTCTTTGACAATCCCGAAAATGCGGCACTTCTTGAAAAGGAGCTGTCGGGAAACACGCTTTATCAGGCAGCAATCTCCAACGATCCGTTCAGTCATCCGGAGCTTCTTTCGGAGTACGAATCCTTACAGCCAAAGATAGGGAAGTACCTTGAAAACGGTTCCCTGAACCTTCTTCGATACCGGAGAGGCCTCCATCTGAAACAGCAGCAACAGTATCGGGCGGAGACAAAAGAACTGCTTGAAAAGCACCCCATCTCCAAGTTGATTCGATCCCACTTTAACGAATATGTGAAGATTGCAGAGGAGAGGATCTGTCGGTTTCTGAGCCACGAGAAACTGTATGTCTTCTATTCACCGGGCAGAACAAAGAATAAATTCCCCACCGCGCTGCTTGCCCTTGACAGCAGCAATATTGAATCGTTTTTCGACCTTGTGAAATCCCGCCGTGACTTCCCTGATTTTTGTATTTACGCAATCGGGCAGAAAGATTTCGCCGATTTTATCGCCTGTCAGCTTTACGATGCCTACCCATGCCTTGAGCATACAAAGGATGCCCGGTTCGATGACGGCTTACGGCCGGGGAAAGAGATCGAAAAAAACGCCGATCAGCTTGAGCGCAGTTTCTTCGACAGGCTGCTTGCTCTGTTCCCTCTGGAGCGCATAAAGGAACTGGTGCATCTCAATCCGCTCTATGCCGCCATACTCGACAAACTGGAAGATGCCGAGAAGCAAAGACGCCTCCTGCACGCGGCCATGCTCGATTCCATTCCCGGACAGTATAAGAATTTCTACCCTGACGCCCGGGCCATGCACCGAAATTTCATTCTGCACATCGGTCCCACCAACTCCGGAAAAACCTATGACGCAATTAATGCCCTGATGGAAAGCGGAAACGGCGTCTATCTGGCGCCCCTGCGCCTTCTTGCCTATGAACAGTACGAGAAAATCAACCGTGCCGGAATCCCCTGTTCCCTTCTGACCGGTGAGGAACAGGAACTGGTCGGGTATGCCCGAATTCAGTCCAGCACCATCGAAATGGCTGACCTGAATCGATCTTATGACGTTGCGGTCATTGACGAGGCACAGATGATCGCTGATCCCGAACGGGGCGGCGCCTGGACATCCTGCATTCTCGGTCTGTGTGCAAGAGAAATCCATGTCTGCGCATCGCCAAATGCCGAGAAACTGCTGAAACGAATCATTGAGGACTGCGGTGATTCCGTTTCCGTCATCCATCACGAGCGCCAGACACCACTTATGTTTGAAACAGACCCGTTCCGTTTTCCCCGGGATGTCAGACCGGGTGATGCGCTGATCGTCTTTTCCAAGCGGGATGTCCACGCTGTTTCCGCTGAACTTCAGAAAATCGGACGGAAATGCAGCATCATTTATGGGGCACTTCCCTATGATGTCCGGCATAAGCAGGCAGAACTCTTTGCCCGCGGAGAACATGAACTCGTTGTTGCCACGGATGCCAGCGGCATGGGGATGAATCTGCCGATTCAGCGCGTCGTCTTCATTGACATCACTAAATTCGACGGTGTCGAGCGCCGGCCTCTCACCAGCACCGAGATCAAACAGATCGGCGGGCGGGCAGGTCGTTTCGGAGTCTACCCGAAAGGATACGTGGCATCGATGGAATCTCCCTGGTTTATCAGGCGCGGGCTCACCGAAAAAGATCTGCCCCTCACCAGGGCGACGATTGAATTTCCTGAAAGCCTCATCGAACTGAATGCGCCGCTGGTTGATATTCTGGAACGGTGGGATGATATTGACGCGCACGCCGGATGGAATAAGGCAGCAACCGGAAGGATGCTGTTTCTGGCCCGACGAATTCAGTCCTACGAAGAGGGGAACCGGTTCTGTTACAATTTCGTAACCCTTCCCTTTAATGAATCGGATATGACCCTTCTCTCCATCTGGGATAACATGGTACGCTGTGAACACAAGGGAATCCACTTCGATGTACTGGGTGCCCTTCCGAATATTCCCGAACCCGGTGAGTGCCGCATTCAGCACCTGGATGAACTTGAATCCAGCTACCATCTCTGTGATCTGTTTTACAACTATGTGCGGCACTTCATGCCGGAGGACCTCTCCCTTTTCAATGCGCTCAACCAGTGCAAATACCGCATCTCCTCCGGCATCATGCATATTCTTTCCACGCAGAAGCTTACCGGACGGCGCTGCCGGATCTGCAACGCTCCGCTTCCCTGGAATACCCGTTACAGGCTCTGTGGCGACTGTTACGTGAGACAATACGCTCCCTGGCTGAATTATACATAAAAAAGGAAGTCCCGGTAACGGGACTTCCTCAGCGGAGAGTTTGGGATTTGAACCCAAGGAGGGGTATCAGCCCTCACACGATTTCCAGTCGTGCGCCTTAGACCACTCAGCCAACTCTCCGTAGGCTGTTGCTCAATCAGCGAGAGTGATTATACCTCACCCGTGCCAACGATGTCAACAGCATTTTAACCAAATTTTCAGAGATTTTCTTGTGTATTTCTACGAAAGAAACTCATCCACCCCACTGTCTTCGACTACGAACGGGGTTGATTACTCTTCATCATCAAACTCTCAGGGATCGATTTCCGGAAGATGGAATTCCGCATCCGGGGCAAAGGCCTCAATCCGCCGC
>JAFUBF010000482.1 GCA_017460325.1 Clostridia bacterium
CGTCAGATCTGCTGCGATCCGTCGCTTCTCTTTGAAAACTACAGCGGGGAGAGCGCCAAGCGGGAGGCCTGTATGGAGCTGGTGAAGAGCGCGATCGAGGGCGGACACCGGATGCTGATCTTCTCCCAGTTCGTCACCATGCTGAATCTGCTGGAGGAGGACTTTGCCAGAGAAGGCATTGAAACCTATAAGATCATCGGCTCAACGCCGAAGGAGAAGCGGATTTCCCTGGTCCGGCAGTTTAATGAAAATGAGGTGCCGGTGTTCCTGATCTCCCTCAAGGCGGGCGGCACCGGTCTCAACCTGACCGGCGCGGATGTGGTCATTCACTACGATCCCTGGTGGAATCTGGCTGCGCAGAATCAGGCCACGGACCGCGCCCACCGGATCGGCCAGACACGCCAGGTGACGGTGTTCAAGCTGATTCTCAAGAACACCATTGAGGAGCGGATCATGGCGCTGCAGGACGCGAAAAAAGATCTGGCAGAGGCCATTCTCGAAGGAAAGAGAGAGTCCCTCATGAGCATGTCGGCGGAGGAACTCATGGCGCTCCTCGGATAAGTGGCAGGCGGTGCGTATGAAAAAACAGAGTCTTGAATCGCTGCTGGGAAAACGGCTGGCGGAACCGTACGAGAGTCAGTACCGGTATGTGATGGACCTGATTGAATCCGGGCGGATCCGGCCGGTACGGACCTCGCCCGGGAACGGAAAGCGGCCGGCCCTGCGCACGCAGTACTGGCTGGTGGAGGAAAAGCCGGATTACTCTGCATACAGGGATGAACTGCTTTACGAGACCAGCCCCCTGATCCATGTGGATTACTATCTGGGACACCCGGAGGCGTATGTGCAGGACCGGCCCTATGTCAGGCGGCTTTCGGCCTATCTGCAGAAACGGACAGAGCCTGTGCCGGTGTCCTGCAATGAGCGGAGCTTTGAAATCTGGGGCGAGGAAAAGTTCCTGTCAGGCCCCGGCCGGCAGATCCTCAGCCGCTGCGGTGTGAGGGAATCCGATCTCGCGGTATACTTTACCGCCGAGCCGTTTGCCTGTTTTGCCTTCAGCCGGGAGGTTCCGCAGAAGCTGCTGATTCTTGAAAACAAGGATCCGTTTTTCGGTATGCGGCGGTTTCTCCTGGAGGGACATGAGCGGATTCTGGGGGAAACCATCCGTACCCTGATCTACGGGGCGGGCAAGCGTGTGGTGAGCAGCTTCCGGGAATTTGACCTCAGCGCGGAGCCGTACATGAAAGAGGACGGAAATACCTTTCTCTATTTCGGCGACCTGGATTATGAAGGAATCGGGATCTATGAATCGCTGGCGGAGACGTTTCAGGGACGGCAGGTGATCCCGTTTGCCCCGGCGTATCTGGCCATGCTTTCAAAGGGCCGGCAGGCACTGACCCTTCCTGCCACCCGGGAGGGGCAGAACCGGAACGTGTCCGGTCTGTTTTTTTCCTTCTTTGACGGGTCAGCGGTTCGGCAGATGCAGGCCATTCTGGAGAGCGGCCGGTACATCCCCCAGGAGATTCTGAACACCGGAGATTATTGAGATAATGCAGTATGATTTTCTGAAGGCGTTTCCCAGGCGGATGAAAAGCGTCGGGCTCTATGCCCTGCTCCTTTCCGCCAGCGGCCAGAAAAGTATCTGGAAGGGGTATCAGTTCGATACAGAGGCGGAGCAGCTGAACATGGACTTTGCGGTTCTGCTGTTCATCATGGAACAGTCGCTGCGGGAACTGCCCTGTACGACGGATGACATCGGCGCGTTTATCGATGGCATCAATGCCCGCTATTTCCACAAGCCCATGACCTATGAGGACTGCCGCACTCTGGGGGATTACATCATCAATAATATCCTCTCCAATGAAGGGGCGCCCATGTACTTTGACGGGTTCGACTTTGAGGAATCGGCGTGGCAGAAGATCCACGTCAGCTATGTGGCGAACCGGATCATCTACCTGGACCAGGAGGTCCGCCGGACTTCGTATTACCTGACGGATGACGGGTATAATCTGCTTCTGGGGACACTGGAAGTGGAAAACAACATGAAACTGACCATTCAGGAAATGATCTTCCGGATGCATCTGGAGAAGCAGAGCTATGATCAGGCGCTGGAGGACATCAAGGGGGTATTCAATCTTCTCCGGATTCAGATTCAGCGGATTCAGGAGGCCATGAACCGGATCCGGCGGAATGTGCTTGATTACAGCGTGTCGGACTATGAGAAAATTCAGGAGGAAGACCTGGATACCATTACGCAGACCCGGGACAAGTTCAGAGGGTACCGGGAGACGGTACAGAACCGTGTCCGGGAACTGGAGGAGCGGCGGATCAATGTCCACCTGCTTGAGGCCGGAGAGGAGGACAAGCTGCGGAATCTCCGGGAAATTGAAACCTATCTGAACCGGGCCATTGATGAACACCAGCGAATCCTGAACGGACATTTTGACCTCAAATCGCTGTATACAAATGAACTGGAAAAGGTGGCCGAAATGTCCCTGGTCCGGCGTTTCAGTCTCCGGACGGAGCTGTTTGGCCGGATTGTGGAACAGCCGGAATGTCTTGACCGGATGGATCTGTTTCTGCATCCGCTCTTCAACCGGAATCCCGGACGGATTCTGAATCTGAGCCGGATCTTTGAGCCCCGGCGGGCAATAGAGACGGAGGAAGAGGAAACCGGAACGGTGGAACTGGATTTTGACGAGGAGGCGTGGCTGGCCGAACAGGAAGAGAGGCGCAGGCTGAAACAGAAACGGATGGACGAAAGCCTCACCGTTCTCCTGAGGGCGGCAAGGGCCGGCGGGGTCCATCTCTCGGAAATCCGGGCAGGGCTTGATGAGGCGGAGTACCGGCAGCTGGTCCCGGACGTGGATCTCTTCCGGGAAATCATGGTGGAACTGCTTCAGGCCCGGGACATTGATATCCGGCGGCTGAGACAGGAACGGGCGGACTATATCCGGGAGGACAGGGAGGAATTCAGCCTGAAGGAGCGGATTCTGAAAATCCTTCAGGACCGCCCGGAGTGGAAACGGATTGCCTGGCTGCGGATTGAAAAGGACGAGGGCGCCGAACCGGTCATTTTTGAACGTGTTCCGGATGAATCCGGTAATCTCCTTTCCGTACGCTGCACGGATGTGGTGATTTCCGTGGATGAGGGTGACACAGATGGCATATGAATTTGAGCAGGTCAGGACCAGTCAGGAGATTTTCATCTATCTCCTTGAACATCATGAGCTGAGAGAAACGGATCAGCCGCAGCTGTACCGGGCGTTTGCGGAGGATGAGGCGGTACAGAACCTGGTCCGGTCGCAGGGCAGTACGGCCGAATGCGATGTGGAGCGGTACGGGGATGTGATCTATCTCATTCCCGGCCTGCAGAACCGTTTTCTGGGGTATTCCCGGGCACAGCTGAAAAAGGAACTCTGCCGGTCCAACGCAACGGACCGGGACTATTATCTGGTGCAGTTCTCAATGCTTGTCCTCCTCCTCGAGTTCTATGACGGGCAGGGAAGCAGCAGTAAAACCCGGGACTATATCCGGGTGGGCGAACTGCAGAACAGCATTACCGCGCACCTGCAGGAAGGCCGGGCAAGGGAAAGTGAGGAAGGCGCAGGCGGCACCTTTACCCAGATGACGGAGGCGTACGAGGCCCTCCGCTCGGATGATAAGGGCACCCGGCAGAAGACAACCAAGGAAGGGTTTATTCACCATATCCTCCGGTTCCTCCAGGCCCAGGGCCTGATTGAATACATTGAGCAGGATGAGATGATCAAGACCACCCGGAAACTGGATCGTTTCATGGACTGGAATCTTCTGAACAAGGCCAATTACCAGCGCGTTCTGGATGTACTGGGAGTGCAGAATGAGTAAAATCAACGCAGTCAGGTTCATCAATCTGAACTACAACTACAACATGTTCCGCATCAGTGATGAAACGCTGTATTTCAACGGGGAAAGCACACTGGTGAAGATGGACAACGGGGGTGGCAAGTCGGTTCTGATTCAGATGCTGACGGCGCCTTTTGTTCAGAAGCGATACCGTAACGTCAAGGACCGCCCCTTTGCCAGTTATTTCACCTCCGCCAAACCGACGTTTATCCTGGTGGAGTGGGAACTGGAACAGGGGGCCGGGTATGTTCTGACCGGCATGATGGTGCGGCAGAATCAGAAGATGGAGGAGGACAGCGACGAGGAGCTGGAGATTGTCAATTTCATCAGCGAGTACCGGGAACCCTGCGTGCAGGACCTGAACCATCTGCCGGTGGTGGAGAAGACGAAAGAGGAAATCCGGCTGAAGAGCTTTGCGGAGTGCCGGGCGCTGTTTGACGGGTACAGGCGGGAGAAGGGGGTACGCTTTCAGAGCTATGACATGGGCAATTCAGCCCAGTCCAAACAGTACTTTGACCGGCTGCTGGAGTACGGAATCAACTACCGGGAATGGCAGAACATCATAAGGAAGATCAACGAACAGGAATCGGGCCTGTCGCGGCTCTTTGATGACAGCCGGGATGAGCGGGGACTGGTGGAAAAGTGGTTTCTCGAAACCATTGAAAACAAGCTGAACCGTGGGCAGAACCGGATGCAGGAATTCCGGAACATCCTGGAAAAGTACATTGGCAGTTACCGCAACACACAGGACAAGATCCGGCGCCGGGACAACATCCTGCGCTTTGAGGAGGAGGCGGAGAAGATCCGCGGCAGCGCGGGGGAATACCTTTCTGCCACCCGGGAGTGCCAGGACAGACGGAACGGAATTGTCGCCTATCTCGGTGAACTGCGGCGCCTCGGGGAGGAGGCCAATTCGGGCCTGAAGGCCGAGCAGGAATGTCTGGTGGAGCTGCGGCAGGAACTGCGGCGAACGGATCATCAGATGCACTCAGCCGACTACTACGCCGGCAGGGAACAGATGGAAGCGCTGCAGGGGCAGATCCGTGAACTGCAGCAGGCCCTTGCGGATGCCGAGGCAGAGCGGGCCGGGCGGGAGCGGACGGTGCACCTGCATGAAATGGCGGACCGCCAGGAACAGACGGATCTGGTGCGGGCGGATCTCCTGGAAGCGGCACAGGCCCTTGAAATCTGCCGGCGAAAAGGGGAGGACCTCAAGCCGGAGAGAGATTACATCGGGTATCTGCTGCGGTCCGGGTACGAACAGGAAAGGGAAAAGATCCGGCAGCAGCTGGAGGAGACGGAACGGGAGCGGCAGGGGCGGATTTCCCGGAGAAAGGAACTTGGGGGAGAACTGACCGGCATTGAGCGGGAGACCCGCAGCGCCGAGCAGGAAAAAGGCCGGCTGACCGCCTCCGTACAGGCCTATGATGAGACAGAAGAGCGGTACATAAGAAACTGGAACGTGGACCTGAACCGGAACCTGATGGGCGAGTATGAGCCAGGGCTGCTGGCAGTCCTGGGGGAAAAACTGAACAGGGAACGGGAAGAGATCCTCGGGGCGCGTCAGGCCGGACGGAACCGACAGGTGAGTCTGGAGGGCAGTGTCCGCCGTCTGGAGGACGGGATTGCCGGGCTGGAGCGACTGATCCAGGCGGAAACGGACCGGCTTCGGGTGGCCCGGGAGGAGCGGGAGGCGTTTGAGGCGGAACTGAGGGTCCGCCGGAGTATCCTGCAGTACCTGGAGCTGAAAGAGGATGCCCTCTTTGATACAGAGCGCATCCTGAGTGAACTGAACAGCCGGATTGCCGAACTGGAGAGCGGAATTGACCGAGCGGTCATTGAAAGCCGGGCGCTGGAGGGGGAGATCCTCCGGCTGTCCACCGGGCGGACCGTGGAACTGCCGCCGGAGCTGAAAGAGGCCATGGAAGGCCTTGGAATCCATGTGGTATACGGCATGGAATGGCTGAAGCGGAACGGGAACACGGAAGAGGAGAATCTGCGCCTGGTGGAACGGAATCCCTTCCTTCCCTATGCCCTCCTGATGACCGGACGGGAACTGGAAAAACTGAAAGCGGCAGATTTGCCGGTTTATACCTCCGCGCCGGTCCCGGTGGTCATCCGGGAAAGCCTGGCTGATCTGCAGACGGCCCTGCCGGAGGACATCCCCGGCGTTCACTTTTACATGCTGTTCAACCGGAACCTGCTCAATGAGGAACGGCTTCTGGCCATGCTGGAGGAGAAACAGCGTGAGCTTGAGCGGAAAAATGAGGAAATCGAACGGAGGCGTACGGGACACCGGGACTACCTGGAGCGCCGGACGCGGATAGATGAACAGAAGGTCACAAAGCGGGCGTATGAGGAAACGCAGGAACGGATCACCGAACGGGAGAAACGGATTGAGGCGATCCGGGCGGAAATCGGCCGGAACATGGACGAGCTTGCCGCTCTGCGGGAAGGACTGAAACAGCTGGCCGAAGAGCTGACCACGCTGGAGCGCCAGCTGGATGCGCGGGAGCGGCAGGGCCGGGAACTGGATGAACTGACCCAGGCCTATAACCGCTATCTCCTTGCCATGCAGGCATTGCGTGAATGTGAGGCAGGTCTTGTGGACCTGGACAGGAAAAAGAAAAAGCTGCAGGTGGAACTGCAGAAAAACGAGGAAGAGAGCCGTCTTCTTGAGGCGCAGCAGAGCGAACTCCGGTTTCGGGACGGGGAGGTCCGAAGGGAGCTCTCGGCCTATGAGTGGTACGAAAAGACGGATGCACCGGCGCAGTTTGATACTGCCCTCCGGGAGGATGTCCAGGCCCTGATCGCCCGGTACAAAGCGATTACGGAGAATGTGTCACGGGAGGAAAAGGAGCTGGAGGAGGCCCGAAAGAAGGCGGCGGACCGACTGGACAAGGCGGAAAAGGAACTGGACCGTCGGGCCCGGAAGTACGGGCTTCAGCCCAGTGACTGGCAGGAAATCCGGTACAGTCCGGCAGAACAGGACCGGGCAGAGGCGGAGATGAACGCTTTTGCCGGGCAGATCCGGGAGCTTTCATCCGATGTGCATGCTCTTGAAATTGAGCACGGGAAAAAGGAAGAGGCCCTGCGCCAGATCCTTGAGTGGATGCAGCGGGACTGCGGAACGCGGGAACCGCTCTCAAGGGACGAGGTGCCGGTCATGGACTATTCGGAGCGGAAAAGCCTGCTTGTTCACGAAAAGGAGGAGCATGGGGCAGCGGCAGATCGTCTGGCGGACCGGATCCGGATTTACAGCGCCAACCTGACCTCCCTCTCCGAGTTTCAGGATACGCCCGCAGGCGAGCCGGTCCGGTTCGAGGAGGATTTTTCTGCGTTTACGGAGGAGGCGCTGCGCAGCTTTACCGGAAACGCGCTGCGAAACTACCGCAGTGCCGCCGAGGTTGTACGCGAGCGGAAGGACCGGACGGAAAAAGTCCTGCGGCAGACCGCCCGGATGGAGGAGTTTCAGGATGATTATTACCAGAAACCCCTTGAGACCATTCTGGCACTGACGGAGGATGCCGGGCAGGTGCTGCGTCAGCTGGACATGGTCCTGCAGTCGTACCGGGACCTGGTGGCCAAGCTGATGGTGGATATTGCCGTGGTGGAAAAGGAACGGGCCCATGTCATAGGGGTTTTGAGGGAATACACCCACGAACTTCACCTGCAGATGGGCAGAATCGACCGCAATTCCACGGTAAACGTGCGCGGAAAGCCGCTGAAAATGCTCAAAATCACGCTGCCGGACTGGGAGGACAATGCCAGGGTATTTGAACCCAGAATCGCGGATCTGGTGGATGAGCTGACCAAAAACGGGATTGCCCTGCTGGACAAGGGAGAGGCCATCCATGACTTCATCGGGAAACGGATGACCACAAAGGAACTGTATGACACGGTGGTGGGCATCGGGAATGTGCGGATTCAGCTGTACAAAATTGAGGCCCAGCGGGAACTGCAGATTACCTGGAGTGAGGTGGCCAGGAACTCCGGCGGCGAGGGATTCCTCTCGGCATTTGTCATTCTCTCCAGCCTCCTGTACTACATGCGGTGGGAGGAAACGGATGTCTTTGCCGACCGGAATGAGGGCAAGGTGCTGCTGATGGACAATCCCTTTGCCCAGACCAATGCCGCCCACCTGCTGATTCCGCTGATGGAGATGGCGAAGAAGAACAATACACAGCTGATCTGTTTCACCGGCCTGAGCGGCGAGTCCATCTACAGCCGCTTTGACAACATCTATGTGCTGAACCTGGTCAGGTCTGCTCTGACCAATACGCAGTACCTGCGGGGCAAGCATATTGCCGGCAGTGACCCCGAGGTGGTGAGTACGGCACGAATTGAGGTCAGCCGCGATTCCGGACAGATGCGGATGCTGTTCTGATGGAGATGCAAGACAGAAAGACGGGATGAGGGTATGAAAAAAGACGAAAACAGACGATACGTGAAAGTGGGCGTTATGTTGCTGGCCGTTCTCAGTCTGGCGATTCTCCTGACCTTTGCGCTTTTCCGTCTGGACGGAATTATCAAAATGGTCCGTACGGCACTGCGGATCATGCAGCCCTTCGTGTACGGCGCGGTCATTGCCTATATCCTTGCGCCGCTGTGCGGGAAAATCGAAGAAGGTCTGATCCGCCTGCTGGGGGAAAAACGGAGGCGGCTGTGTGCGGGGCTGTCCATTTTCCTGTCGGTTCTCCTCTTTATTCTGCTGATTGTTCTGCTCATTGCCATCGTCATTCCGCGGGTATTCAACAGCATTGTCACCATTGTCAATTCCCTTCCGGGCCAGCTGAGGGAGCTGAGCCGGAAGATTGATGAACTGGTGGCCATGGATGAGGACCTGCAGAAGGCCTGGACAGGGATTACCAGCGAGATCATCCGACGGGTGCAGAACTTCCGGAATACGGGGCTGATGCCCATTGCCCAGCGGCTGCTGTCCGGCACTGCTACCTATGTTTCCGTCATTTTCCGGTTCCTGAGCAATCTGATTCTGGCCATTGTCATGACGGTCTATCTTCTGGCAACCAGAAAACGCATTGCGGCGCAGGCACATCTGGTCGTGAGGAGCATCTTTTCAACCAAATGGGCGGACCGGATCGAGGGCGAGATCCATTTTGCGGATCAGATGTTCAACGGCTTTTTCATGGGCAAACTCCTGGACAGTGCGATCATCGGGATCCTCTGTTTCCTGGGCTGCGTGGCGATGCGTTTCAGCTCCGCTCCGCTGATTGCAGTGGTCGTGGGAATTACCAACATTATTCCGTTCTTCGGACCGTTCATCGGGGCGATTCCCTGTCTCCTGATCCTGTTCCTTGAAAACCCTCTCCACAGCCTGATGTTCCTCATCTTCATCCTCATCCTGCAGCAGCTGGACGGGAATTTCATCGGCCCCCGGATTCTCGGCAACACCACCGGGCTCTCCGGTCTCTGGGTCACCTTCGCCATCCTGCTCTTTGGCGGCCTCTGGGGCATTACCGGCATGATCGTCGGGGTTCCGCTCTTTGCCGTCATCTATGATGTGGCCCGCAAGCTCTGCCACAAGGGGCTTCGCTTCCGCGGCAGGGAGGACCTGATCCGGAACTACATGGCAAAATTCCATCCGCCCCTCAGACAGCCGGCCAAAGCGCCGAAAGAGTAAAAAACCGAAACAGGCAGCCCCATGACCCTCAACTACGGGTCATGGGGCTGCCTGTTATCTTTGCAGGGATCAGCATTCCACGCGGATCATGCTCTTCACGTCGACCAGTTCCGCATTGAGCGAGGAAATGGTTTCCTGTACAGCCTGTTCGTTTGCCTCATGGGTAATGAGAATGATCTGCGCACGTCCCTTCTCCTTTGAGGGGCGCTGAAGAAGCGAGGCGATGGAAATGGACCTGGCTGAGAAGGCACTGGCCACGCTTCCGAGAACGCCCGGTGTATCCGCTGCATCCAGGCGCACAAAATAGCGGCAGTTCCAGTTGTCTGTAAAGGAGATCGCCGGGTCCGTCTCGGCGGTGTTGTCAAAAGAGGGTACGGTGGGCGTATCCATGTGACAGGCGGCATAGAGGATGTCTCCGCAGATGGCGCTGGCTGTCGGTTTGTCGCCCGCGCCGCGGCCCTGGAGCATCATATCCTGACAGTACTTGCCGTGAATATAGATGGCGTTGAGGGAACCGTCCACCCGGGCGAGCGGATGCTCATTGGGCAGGAAGGTGGGATGAACCCGTACCTCAATGGAGTTGCCGCTGCGCTTTCCGATCGCCAGGAGCTTCAGGGTATAGCCCATTTCCCGGCCATAGGCAATATCGTCCGGCGTGATGCCGGTAATGCCTTCCCGGTGAATTTTCGCATAGGTAACACGGGTATGGAAGGCAATGGAGGAGAGGATGGAAAGCTTGTAAGCGGCATCATACCCCTCCACGTCCGCCGTGGGGTTCGGCTCCGCAAGACCGAGCTGCTGCGCCTCGGCCAGCACATCCGTGTAGGAGCGGCCCTGCTGGCTCATCTGCGTCAGGATGTAATTCGTGGTTCCGTTGACAATGCCCATGACCTGGTCGATCTCGTCGGCATTGAGGGAAACGGTCAGGGAACGGATGACCGGAATGACGCCGCCGACACTGGCCTCATAATACAGTCCGGCATGGTGCCCGACGGCGGCCGCCTGCAGCCTGTGCCAGTTCAGTGCCAGGGCCATCTTGTTGGCCGTGACAACGGTCTTTCCGTTTTCAAGCGCCTGCTGCATGAAAGAGGCGGCAGGCTGTTCGCCGCCCATGAATTCGCAGATGATATCAATGTCGGGATCCTTCAGCACCTCATCCGCGTGCTCGGTCATGATGTCCTTCGGGACGTCGGACCGGGCTTCGGCAATGCTTTTCACCAGTGCACTTTTAATACGGATGTCAATGTTTTCCCGTTTCAGAATTTCCCCGTGCATGTCGGTCAGGAGGTGATAAACGCCTCCGCCGATGTTTCCGCAGCCAAGAAATCCGAGAGTAATGACTTTTGCCATGACGTCTGTCCTTTCAAAGAAGATGGATTTTCGGCGATGAGCCACCGGGTCTTTTGCGGCTGCCCATCACTGACAAACTGTCGCGAAGCAGCATCCCGCTCACTCGAGGGGACTGTCTGCGCCTTATTCTGTGTTCAGATCGGTTCTCCGTCGTCCCGGCAAAGGGCCGGGCCAATGTGCATGAGAGCCGAATGCCCGCATTATAGCATACTTTCCCGGGCAGGAACATGTGGACCGCCAAAAAAGCTGAAAAACCCACTTTACCGGCAAACAGGAATCGCCGTTGTCCTGACACGGCGATTCCTGTTCTATCCGCTGTTATGTCGTCATTCCCAATCACCGGATAAAAACTCCGGTTTCTGAGAAACACGGCTTCTCACGGTATCAGGGATCACCGTTTTTCAGCTATACCTGCTCAGCCAGCTTCAGCTTTTTTTATTCATGTCTACAACAGCACGCGCCATCTCGTAGGTTTCTTTTGTAATCCCCACCGCTGTGCATGCTCTATCCTCGTCGAGACCTTGCTCCTTCATCTTTCGTTCCACAAGGTCTACATACACCTTTGCAACACAGAAGTCCGCATACTGCCGTTTCTCCTGCTCATATCTTTCTCCAAGCACTGTCATATCCGGTACCTCCTGTAAGCTGACTCGAAGTCCACGATCGCATAAGAGCCATCTTCAGGCAGGAATACATGATCCGATGTCCTGTCCGATGCTTCTATGGTCGGGGAGTCGTCCCATCCTAAGCCGAAAGCCCATAAAAGTCAAGTGCCACAACGTTTCGGCCTCTGAACCGGAACGGTACACGGGGAGACAAAAAGAACGGCTGACAATATAACGTCATTCACTGAAGTCCTCTTTTTCGTAAGGAGATTCGGATACATTTGGTGTTGTACAGGTGCGGGTTTCATGTGCAGTAACATGAGATGAATGTACGCAGATTGACCATTTGGATGTTTTGTGACATAATTTGCTGGTCAGAGACACATTCAATGTTTATCCGTGAAACCGTTCGATCTGTCCGCTGATCGCGGGACCCGCCATAACGAAATCTCCCGTTTGTTGAAGAGAGGAAGATCAGCAGTTGAAAGCACGGACGGGGATATCAGAGCGGTTATCTGGCGCAGAAGGGATGCGAACACGGCAGGTGAGCTTCAGATAAGGGACCCTTCAGAATGCGGCTGATGGAGTGACAGAACAAGGAGGAAAAATGAGAATACTTGGCAGACTGTTCCTGCTGGCAGGAATGATGGCGTTTGCACTATGGACGGGTGCGGCGGCACAGGAAAGTGTTGTCCTTGGAGACGAGCAGTTTGATGTCTATCTGCCGTTGCTCGAGGGAAAACGGGTGGCGCTGTTTTCCAACCAGTCCGGAATTGTGGGGAACCGGATCCTGAATGCGGTGGAGCCGGAGGAGGGAACGGATACGACCCTGATCCCCTTTGGCAGGGATGCCGGGGGAAATGAGGTGACCTATGGCGAGCATATCCTGGATGCACTGATTTCAAGAGGCATTCAGGTCAGTGCGGTATTCTGCCCGGAACATGGATTTCGAAACATGGCGGATGCCGGAAGCACGATCAATGATTCGGTTGATGAGAAGACCGGGGTGCCGCTTCTGTCCCTGTATTCGGGGAATACGAATTATCCCAGCGAGGAGGCCATGGAGACCTTTGATGTCCTGGTGATTGATATCCAGGATGTGGGCGTCCGGTTTTATACCTACTGGATTTCCATGTCCTATCTGATGGATGCCTGCGCAAGTCATGGCAAGGAAGTGATCTTGCTGGACAGGCCGAATCCCAACGGATTCTGTCTGGACGGTCCGGTTCTGAAAGAGCCGTTTGCCTCCGGGGTAGGAAAGTACCCGATTCCCATGGCGTATGGGATGACACTGGGGGAACTGGCCCGGATGATCAACGGCGAGGGGTGGCTCAACGCGGGAAAGGATGCCTGTAATCTGACGGTGATCCCGTGCCAGAATTACACCCACCAGACCCGGACGGACCTGATCTGTGCGCCGTCGCCGAACCTGAAGGATATGCGGGCCATCTATCTGTATCCGTCGATCTGTCTGTTTGAGAATACGTCGGTCTCCGTTGGCCGCGGAACACAGATGCCGTTTGAAATCTACGGAAGCCCCCTGCTTGAGGGAAATGAAAAGTATCCCTTTTCCTTCATTCCGGAGAGTATGCCCGGGGCAACGGACCCGCCGATGAAGGGACAGGAGTGCTTCGGCCGGGATCTCAGAGAGAAACCGGTGGAGGAAATCTGGCAGGAAGGGATTCAGCTGGATTACCTGATTGAAGCCTACCATGCGGTGACGGAGGAACATCCCGAGGTGTCTTTCTTTGGAAAGAGCGACAGTCAGGGACGATACTGGCTCGATAAACTCTGCGGGACAGATCAGGTCCGCAGGATGATTGAAGAAGGGCATACCGCCGGGGAAATCCGGGCGACATGGACGGAGGAACTGGAAAAGTTCAGGGGGATGCGGAGCGCGTATCTGCTTTACGCCGACTGATCAGCCGGCAGGTCAGCGGGAGGCGGTCCGGTCTGCCTGCGGGAACGGATAAAAGAGGCTGCGAAAACGGAACAACGGTTCCGCTTTCGCAGCCTTTGTTTCGGTTTTGGGAAACGATCAGGAATTCAGCGCATCCAGCAGCGTTTTCAGCTCCTCATGGTTTCCCATGCCGAAGCTGATCATCCCACGCAGAGGCAAATAGCGAATCATGGCCAGACTCATATCAGCGGAAATCGCTTCCCCCGCAGCAGATCCCTCCCCGTCGCTCGGAGCGAAGGTGGAAAGGAGGGCCTGCATGGAATCCTGCATAATGGGTACGGCTTTGGGATTGGTCAGGATATCCATGAAGATGGAATCCTCGGTATAGGTAACCGGGATTTCCGTCGTACCGGTGACCTCCACTTCGGCACAGAGAACGATATCACGGCTGCTGCGGCCGATCTGAATGTCAAACTTTCCGGATTCCACATACCAGTCGTGAATGTCCGTGGACCAGTAGGCAAAGGAACGTTTGTCAAGGGTGAAGGAGACGGTCTTTGTTTCGCCCGGGGCCAGTTCGACCTTGTCAAAGCCCTTCAGTTCACGTACCGGACGGAAGACACTGCTCTCGGGATCGCTGACGTAGAGCTGGACAACCTCCTTGCCGGACCGCTTTCCGGTATTGGTAACATCCACGCAGACGGTCAGGGTGTCCGTATCCTTTATGTGATCGGCACTCAGCACCAGGTTGCTGTAACGGAAGGTGGTGTAACTGAGACCGTACCCAAAGGGATAGAGAACCTCCATCTTCTTCCTGTCGTAATAGCGGTATCCAACGAAGATGCCCTCGCTGTACACGGCGGTATTGCCCTCTCCGCCATAGCTCAGGTAGCAGGGGGTATCCTCAAGCCGCAGCGGCATGGTTTCCGGAAGGCGGCCGCTGGGATTTACTTCACCGTACAGGACGGCACGGTTGGCGGTGCCGACATTCTGTCCGGCCAGATAACCCTCAATCAGGCCTTTTACAAGTCCGTTCCACGGCATCTCGACAGGGGAACCGTTGTAGAGAAGGACGATCAGGTTCGGGTTGACGGCGGCCAGCTTTTCAATCAGGCGGTTCTGGTTGGCAGGCATCTGCATGTGGGAGCGGTCATATCCCTCGGATTCAAAGCTGTCCGGCAGACCGGCCACGACGACGACCTTGTCGGCGGCGGCGGCCACCCTGAGGGCCTCAGCCGTCAGGGCCTCGTCCTCATCGGTACTCTCGATGCGGTAGCCCTGCGCATACGTCACATTAGCCTTGTCACTGAGGGCATCCATCAGGCTGGTGACTTTGAAACTGTTGATATGGGAACTGCCGCCGCCCTGGAACCGCGGTTTTACGGCAAACTCACCGATAATGGCGACCCTGTCGCTGTCCGCCAGCGGAAGGATGTCATCCTCATTTTTCAGCAGCACCAGGCAGTCCGCGGCGAGGCGTCCGGCCAGTTCGTGATCCGCGTCCTTATCCCAGGGTGTCTCGGGTTTCCGGTTCTTCAGATAGCGCTCGTGCACATTCAGAATGTGTTCGACGCACAGATCCACGTACTTTTCATCCAGTCGCCCTTCCCGGACCGCCTTAACCACCTCGGCATCATTGATGCCGTTGGAGCCGGGCATTTCAAGATCCAGGCCGGCCTCGACGCCGCAGGGCCTTCGGGAGACGGCGCCCCAGTCGCTCATGACATACCCGTCAAAGCCCCATTCGCCGCGCAACAGATCGGTGAGGAGCCATTTGTGTTCCGAGGCATAGGTGCCGTTCAGCCTGTTGTAGGAACACATAAAGGTCCAGGCTTTCCCGCGTTTGGCCGAGGCCTCAAATGCGGGCAGATAGATTTCGCGCAGGGTCCGCTCGTCCACGACACTGTCAGAGGACATGCGGCGGTGTTCCTGATCGTTTGCGGCAAAGTGCTTGACGCTGACGCCGATGTTCTTGCTCTGGACGCCGCGGATCAGGTCGACGGCCATTTCACCGGCCAGATACGGATCCTCACTCATGTATTCAAAGTTCCGGCCGCAGAGGGGGGAACGCTTGATATTGATGGCGGGTCCGAGGTTGATGGCGACCTCCTCGTGCTGGCACTCGTCGCCAATGGCCTCGCCCAGACGATGAACCAGACTGCGGTCAAAGCTGGCCGTACTGGCACAGGCGGCCGGGAAACAGACAGCCTTGATGCTGTCGTTGATGCCGAGATGATCTCCTGACTGATCCTGTTTGCGCAGGCCGTGAGGTCCGTCGGAGACCATTACCCCTTCAATGCCGAGCCGGGGAATGCCCCTGGTGTGCCAGAAATCGGCTCCGGAAAGAAGGGATGCCTTTTCCTCCAGAGTCATTTGGGCGATCAGATCCTTTACTGAACTCATTCACAGGTCCTCCTTTAGTGATTAATGTCGAATCGCAGGAAACGGATATGGAAAATACTAACATGATTCCGGCATTGTATCAATATGTAAATGCAATTTCAAAAAATTTTTTTGTGCATATTGACAGATTCTTTCCGGATTGTTATCATTTGTCTAGCCGAAAACGTTTTACCCGAAGATGGATTTAAGGCATCTGCCTTGAAATAAATTTTTAGGAGGAACTACTCATGAGGACATTGTTATCTCTCGTCCTGGCGCTGGTCATGCTGGTCTCCGTTGCCTGCATCGCCACCGCTGAGACAGCCACGGATCTCCCCCGCAATGAGACGCTGTATTTCGGCGGTCAGCAGTGGGGACCGACCATCGGCTTCAACGCACTCAGCTCGAACATGAACAACGCGATGGTGATCGCATCCAACCCGCGCGGCTCCCGTACGCTGATGTTCGAGACGCTGTACATGTACAACTCCCTCGACGGCAAGCTCTATCCGCTGCTCGCCGATGGAGACTATGAGTGGAATGATGATCTCACGAAGATGACCGTGAAGATCAAGAAAGAAGCCAAGTGGTCAAATGGCAACCCGGTTACCGCCGAGGACGTTGTTGCCACATGGGATGCCGCCGTTCTGACCAAGAACAATACGTACACCGGCTATTCTCCGTACATTGAGAAAGTGGAAGCGGTGGATGGCGCTGTCGTCATCACCACGACCCTTACCGATGCAGGCAAGCCCACCAACCCGCTCCAGGTTCTGAACTTTGTGAGCGCCACCTATATCCTCGAGAAGGACTGGCTCGCCGCCCTGGCTGCAAGGAACGACAATGATGCGGCCAAGATGCTGGAGGATCCGGCCGAGGATATCGTCTATTCCGGTCCGTATCACGGGTATTTCTCCAACGACCAGCTGGCTGCCTTCGTTCGCGATGACAACTACTGGGGCGCCTGCGAGGCCATGTGGGGAGCTCTCCCGGCACCGAAGTACATTGCCCATGCCCTTTACAGCGATAACGATGCGGCGCTGGTTGCCTTCACGGCCGGTCAGATCGACGTGAACCAGCAGTTCATCGCCAACGTGCAGAAACTGTGGGAAGATCAGGATCTGCCGATCGCGACCTATATGAGCGAGGAACCGTACAACATCTGCACCACCATGCCCACCGCCTGGTACAACATGGAAATCCCGGTTCTCCAGGTGAAGGAAGTCCGCAAGGCTATCGCCATGGCGGTTGACTATGACCAGATCATCGAGAACGCCATGACCAATCAGTGCCCGAGCTTTGCTGCCGTACCGCGTTCTGTCATGAACCCGACCGACGGTGAGCAGGCGCTCTATGATCATGACGCTGTGAAGGATCTCCAGTGGATTGGCAAGGACATCGAAGGCGCCAAGGCGCTCCTCGATTCTGCCGGCATCGTTGACTCCGATGGCGACGGCTATCGTGAGTACAATGGCGAGAAGATCTCCCTGAATGCCTGCTGCCCCAACGGCTGGACCGACTGGCAGGCCGCAATGGAAATCGTTGCTGCTGCCGGACAGGCCATCGGACTGGACATCACCACCAATTATCCCGAGTGGAGCATCTATCAGACCGTTTTCACCAAGGCTTCCCAGACCGAGTATGACATCTTCATGTACAGCCCGGCAGGTGCCGAGCCGGCCGCTCCCTGGAGCCGTGTCCGCTCTTTCATGAGCTCCGACTTCCTGGGTGCTGACAACAACTGGTCCGGCAACTACGGTCACTTCAAGAATGACCGCATTGACGAGATCATTGCGACGATTCCGCTGACGACCGATGAGGATGAAATCAAGGCGCTCTATACCGAGGCGACCAAGATTTATCTGGATGAGGTTCCGAGCTTCTCTCTCATGTATCGTCCTGATTACTTCCATGCTGTCAATGAGTCTGTATGGACCGGATTCCCGGAGTATAACGACGGAGATAACATTCCGCCCGCTGACTGCACCGATGGATATGGCATCGCTGCTCTGTACAACCTTGAGCTGATCAAGTAAGAGCTTAATAGAGCGGCCATAACCGGACAGGTTGTGGCCGCCCTTTTATATGCAGGGAGGTGATACCGTGACGAAAGGCATGAAGAAATACTTCAAAAAGAAGATCATCTGGTTTCTCATCACGTTTGTTGCGGCATTGATTCTGAATTTTATTCTGCCGCGGCTCATGCCGGGTGATCCGGTCAACGCAATTGTCGGAAAGAGCATCAGCCCCGGCGCCACGCAGGAGCAGGTTCAGGAACAGCTGACGTTTTACCGGCATCAGTTCGGACTGGACAAGGGTCTGTTTGGACAGTTTCTGGACTTTGTAAAAAATGCATTCAACGGAACGTTCGGCGTCAGTTACAGTCAGTATCCGAGAAAAGTTTCCGATATCATCGGCAGCGGAATCTGGTGGACCGTGGCGCTGCAGCTGCCGGCCATTCTTGTCGGCTGGATTCTGGGGAACCTGCTGGGCGCAGTTGCCGCGTATAAACGGGGATTCTGGGACAAGGTCCTGATGCCCGTCAGTCTGTTTATGAGCGCGATTCCCGCGTTCGGCGCGGCGGTGATTCTCCTGGTGGTCTTCTCGGTCAACCTGGGAATTGCACCGGCCAACGGTGCGTATGGCGTGGGCATGATTCCGAATTTCAGCTGGAGTTTCATTGCCTCGGTGATCTGGCATTATCAGCTGCCGTTCTGGTCCATCGTGCTGATCTCCATCGGCGGCCAGGCGGTTGGAATGCGCTCCATGTCCATTTATGAACTGAATGCGGATTACGTGAAATATTCCCGTTTCCTTGGCATCAAGGATTCAAAGATTGTCCGGTACGTTTTCCGGAATGCCATGCTCCCCCAGGTGACCGGTCTTGCCATGAGCATCGGTTCCATGGTCGGCGGGGCACTGGTTGCCGAGACGATCTTCAGTTATCCCGGACTGGGCATGACGATGTACAACGCCATCACGCAGTCGGATTACCCGGTCATTTCTGCCACTACCCTGATCATTACCATCATGGTGCTCCTGGCGTCCTTTGCACTGGACATCATCTATGCGTTTATTGATCCGCGCGTCAAAGCGGCGCAGTTTGATTAAGGAGGAGAAAGCATGAAAAGTACATTGCGAAATATTCTTCATTCTCCTCGATTCATGGTCGGATTTACCATCTTCATGGTCATGCTCCTGACGGTGCTGATCTATCCGTTCTTTGTGACACGGGATCCCCTTCTTTCGCTCGGAAAGGGATTTCTCGCCCCCGGCACTTACTTTTCCGTCTATGATGCCAATAACGCGCCGACGGTTCGCGTTGAGCTGCCTGAGGCGGCAGCCAACCGTCTTCAGAATGATCTGCCGGATTCCGACCGGAAGCTGATTCTGGATTTTCTGAGCGCCAAAGGCGTGGATACAACAGGTCTCAGCACGGACAATGAAGGGGTTGCCGATCTGCTTGAGGCCTGGACGGCCAACTACGACGAAGCCGACGTCAAGAAGTCCAAATATCCGGGATACACGACCCAGGCAAAGCGCCGTGCCCTGTCCAAACTGGATAAACAGCTGAAAAGCTTCCTTTCTGGTGCTACCATGAAAGTGACCCGCGGTGAGGAGGAGGATTTGCAGGAATCCGTCGTCAGCGGTTCGGATTATGCGCGTGTTGATCAGGTGGCCAATACCCTGAATCTCCCTCTGGGCACGGACAACTTCGGACGTGATACCCTGACGGAACTGGTAAAGGCAACCGGTGTTTCCCTGCTGATCGGCCTGATTGCCGGCACCATTGCCACCCTGCTGGGTCTGACCGTCGGACTCCTGGCCGGTTATGTGGGCGGGATTGTGGATGATATCCTGATGTTCATCGCCAACATTTTTACCGTCATCCCGGGCTTTGTTCTCCTGATCCTGATCTACTACTCGGTGGGACAGGAAGCACGGGGCGTGGTAACCTGTGCGGTGGTGATCGGCCTGACCAGCTGGGTATGGACGGCCCGTTCTGTCCGCTCGCAGGTCATTTCCCTGCGCAACCGAGACCACGTCAACCTCTCCAAGCTTTCCGGACATTCCCTGTTCCGGATCGTGACCACAGACATCCTTCCGTACATCGCCTCCTATGTGGTCATGGCCTTCATTCTGCAGGTCAGCAGCGGCATTCTGGCAGAGGCACAGCTTTCCTTGCTGGGCCTTGGACCGAAGACCACGGAGGTTCCTACCCTGGGCCTGATGATGAACTGGGCGAAGCTGTTCGGTGCCTATACCTCCAGCAATGCCTGGTGGGCCTATTTCCCGGTCATCCTGGTCATTGCACTCACCTCTTTCTCTCTGAACCTGATGAATACCGGTCTTGACCAGGTGTTCAATCCGACACTGCGTGATTAAGGAGGTGCGGACTTTGGCGAAAAAGATGCTGGAGGTCAGACAGCTGACCACGAAATACATCACAAGAAACGGTGAGAGTGTTTACTCGGTGGACCATGTGTCCCTCGACATTGAGGAGGGAAAGAGCCTGGGAATTGCCGGTGAATCCGGCTGCGGCAAGTCCACTCTGGCACTCAGCCTGATGGGATACTATTTCCCGCCTCTCCACTACACCAGCGGCGATATCATCGTGGATGGCAAGAACATTTCGGGACTGGATCCGGACGTGGTCCGCAAGACCGTTCTGGGGTCCGACGTGGCGTATATTCCCCAGGCGGCCATGAATGCGCTGAATCCGACCCGGAAAGTCGGCAAGTTCATTGAGGATGTGATCCGGGCTCACGAACTGCCCATGGACAGCAAGCAGATTCGGGAAATGGCGGAGCAGCGCTTCGCGCTGCTGGGACTGCCGGTGGAGGCGCTGGACAAGTACAGCGTGGAGCTCTCCGGCGGTATGCGCCAGCGGGTGGTTATCGCGGTTTCCACCATTCTGAATCCCAAGGTGCTGATTGCGGATGAACCCTCTTCCGCCCTTGATGTTACCAGTCAGAAAATGGTTATCAAGATGATGAAGGACATGATGGCCAAGGGACTGGTGAAGAGCATGATCTTCATTACCCATGAGCTGCCGCTTCTGTATAACGTGACGGATGACATCATGGTCATGTACGCCGGCCAGATTGTGGAGCGGGGGAGCGCGAAGGAAATGGTCTTTGACCCCATCCATCCCTATTCCCGCGGACTCATGAATTCCATTCTGGTGCCGGAGGAGGGAACGCGCGATGTCAAGCTGACGGCCATCCCCGGAACACCGCCGAACCTGAAACATCCGCCGGTAGGCTGCCGCTTTGCGGAGCGTTGCCGCTATGCAACCGATACCTGCAGGTTCAATCAGATGCCGGTGATCGACATCGGCGGCGGACGGCAGTACCGCTGCGGCATGTCTGTTGAACATCTGAGGGAGGTGTATGCAAGTGAGCAATGAGGAAATCAGAGATCAGGCGCCGGTTGATAACCGTGAGAGCGTTACCTTTGGGGCGAACCGGAACAAGGACTTTTCAAAAGAACCGCTCTGTCTTTCCGGAAAAGACGTAACCCGTGTCTTCCATACCGGCAAGACCACCACCACGGCGGTTGATCATGTCAATTTTGATTTTCATAAGGGTGAACTGATTTCCATCGTCGGCGAATCGGGCTCCGGAAAGACGACGCTCTCCAAGATGCTCCTTGGCCTCCTTGAGCCGACCTCGGGGGAAATCTTCTATCGCGGGGAGCCCCGGGACATTTCCACCGGAGCAAAGAAGCGCAAGTACTGGCAGGGCATTCAGGCCATCTTTCAGGATCCGTTCTCCTCATACAACGTCTTCCACAAGATTGACGATGTGCTATTGGACTGCATCAACATGCGCGGCGGGCGGAACCTGTCCAAAGACGAGAAATTCGCCCAAATGACAGAGGCCTGTTCGTTTGTCAACCTGAAATTTGCCGAACTGACCAACAAGTATCCCTTCGAGCTCTCCGGCGGACAGATGCAGCGCCTGATGATTGCCCGGATCTTCCTTCTGAAACCGGAGATTCTGCTGGCAGATGAACCCACCTCCATGATTGATGCCTGCTCCAGGGCCACCATCCTGGACATGCTGCTCAATCTGCGGGATGAGACCGGCATGACCGTTATCTTCATCACGCATGATATCGGCCTGGCCTACTATATTTCGGACTCCATTTATATCATGGAACACGGAAAATTCGTGGAAAGCGGGAAAGCGGAGGAGGTTATCCTCAATCCCAAGGCGCCCTATACCAGACGCCTGATCAGCGATGTTCCCAAGATTCACGAACCGTGGGATCTTTCAACCGTCGGCTGAGGCCGGCAGAAAATGCCCTCCATGCGGAGGGCATTTTTCGGAAAGGAACAAAAATGACGCCTGAAATACACGCAACCCCGTACTGCACCCTGATCCGGAATCCGGATGGACCGGTTCTGGGGATTGCCAATCCGAAAACGCCCGGCATGGGTCAGGTGCCCCTGATTGAGGAGGATGGCCAATTTTTCAAGGACCTGGCCCGGCAGGGGACGCTGTTGCCCTATGAGGACTGGCGCCTCAGTGCTGAGGAACGGGCCCGGGATCTGGCTGCCCGGCTTTCCCGGGAGGAGGTGGCCGGTCTGATGCTTTATTCCAGCCATCAGATCGTGCCCTTTGTTTCCAGCGGCCATTTCGTCGGACACTACGGCGGGGCTTCGTATGATGAAACGAAACATGAACCGGATGAACTGACGGATGAGCAGATCCGGTTCATCCGGCAGGATCATATCCGGCATATTCTGCAGATGCGCGTATGCGATGCCCGGACATCCGCCCGGTGGAGCAACCGCCTGCAGGAGCTCTGCGAATCGGAGCGGTGGGGGATTCCGACGGACATCTCCACCGACCCGCGGCACGGGGCAGGCCGGGCATCTGCCGAATTCAAACAGGAAGGGAGCGGCGTGTCCAAATGGCCGGAGGGAATCGGGTTTGCGGCCGCCGGTTCCCCGGAACTGGTGGGGGAATTCGCCCGGATTGCCTCGGCGGAATACCGGGCTCTGGGGATTACCACGGCCCTGGGACCGCAGATTGACCTGTCTACCGAACCGCGCTGGATGCGGCTGGAGGATACTCTGGGACACCGGCCGGACCGGGTCATTCCCATGGTCCGGGCCTACTGCGACGGGATGCAGACAACGGAGGGAACTGAGGATGGCTGGGGCCGGGAGAGTGTGGTGACCATGGTCAAGCACTGGCCCGGCGGCGGAACCGGCGAGGGCGGACGGGATGCCCACTATCCCTATGGCTGCTTTGCCGTCTATCCGGCCGGCCAGTTTGAGACGCACATGCGCCCCTTTACGGAGGGCGCGTTCCACCTGGACGGACCCACCGGGTGCGCCGCGGCGGTCATGCCCTACTATACGGTTTCCTGGCTCGAGGGACAGCCGCACGTGGGCAACTCGTACAGCTCCTATATCATTCACGATCTGCTGCGGGAACGGGCCGGGTATAAGGGCATTGTCTGCACGGACTGGGGGATCACCGGGGATCCGGATCCCGAAATCGACAGTTTCGGCAGCCGGTGTTACGGCGTTCCGGAACTCTCCGTGGCGGAGCGTCACCTGAGGATTCTCATGAACGGTGTGGATCAGTTCGGCGGCAATGACTCCGCGGAGCCGATCCTGGAAGCGTGGCGCCTGGGGGATGCCCGATACGGATTGGACACGATGGACCGGCGTATGCGGGAGAGCGCTGAGCGTCTGCTGTTGCCGCTGTTCCGCCTGGGCCTGTTTGAGAATCCCTATCTGGATCCGGAGGAGAGCGCCCGGATTGTCGGTGCACCGGAATTCGTCCGAAAAGGTCTCGAGGCGCAGGCCAGGTCGGTGGTCCGGCTCAAGAACCGGGAGGGGATCCTGCCCCTCCGAAAGGGAATGCGGATCTATGTACCGGGTCGCTCCCTCGGGAAGTCCAAATCCTTCTTCAGGTCGGAGATCGACGCGCATACGGATGATCCGCTGGAGGGAATGGACACTGCTCCCTGGTTTGAGCGCGTCGATACACCGGAGGCGGCGGAGGCCATCCTCGTGTTCATGGAAAGTCCCCTTTCCGATCCCTATCAGGCGGATGAGGGGAACGGATATCATCCGCTGATGCTCCAGTACCGTCCCTATACCGCCACGGAGGCCCGCAGCCCCAGCATTGCGGGCGGGGATTTCCGGGAGACGTTTACGGACCGAAGCTACCGGGGCAAGAGCAACCGGGCGATAAACGAATGCGACCTTCAGAATGTGGAGGATGCAGCGTTGACCGGGAAAAAGGTCATTGCCGTTATATACATGCACAATCCCACCGTGCCGGCGGAATTTGAACCGCTGTGCGACGGAATCCTGGTCCACTTCGGCGTTTCCCTGTCCGTTTTGCTGGATATCCTGTTCGGGGACCGGACCGCAGGCGGGCGCCTTCCGTACAATTTGCCGGCCAGCATGGCGGCCGTTGAACGGCATGCCGAGGATGACCCGGAGGATCCGGAACCGTACCGGACCGCTGAGGGGACCGTGTACGCCATGGATTATCGGGCAAATGCGGACTAATGCCTGCCCTCCAAACCCTTCCCGGATTTCGGGTTGCCGGATATCTTTTTTGCAACTTTGAAAAAAACCGCTTGACAGAATTTTTCGTGCCCGATATAATGTCGGCAATTGAACAGCAAACCGATGAGGTGGAAATCAAACCGGAAAGCGCACTTCCAGAGAGTCTGGCCGGACATGGTCCGGGTGGAAGCCAGACAGAGAGCGGGCCGGCAAATGGCCCACCGAGGGAAAGGTGAAAGGGTTTCCGAGTAACCGGACCGTATGCCTGCGTGAAAGGCGGGGAATGTGTTGGCATTCCTGCAAAGTGGGTCCCGTGCGAGCGGGATCAATTAAGGTGGTACCACAGAGTGTAAAGCCCTGTCCTTTATTGGACAGGGCTTGTTGTGTTCAGGAGGGGAAAATGAGACATATCGTTATGATGCGGCTCAAACCGGGCGTGTTTGATGAGGCTGCGGAACGGGAATACCGGGAAACGTTTGATGCCCTTGCCAGGGAAATGCCCGAGGAGATCCTGCGTGTGCAGGTGCATCGCAACATCGTGGACCGGGCGCAGAACATGACCGTGATGATTGAGATGACTCTGAGGGAGGAGGCCTCCCTGCAGCGGTACCTGACTCATCCCCTGCATGTGGCAATGGGGAAAAAGTACAACCCGTACGTTGAGGCGATTGCCTCGTTTGACTGTCCGGACTGATCCGGGAAAGGGGCAAGCATGGAACGGTCAATGTCGAATTACTCGATTCTCCTTCCGGCATACAGCATCGGGGAATCGGTGCTGGAGCGGGTGGGGGAGGTCTGCAGTCCCTGGGGACGTCGGGCGGTCCTGATCGGCGGGGAGCGTGCCCTTGGGGCCATTGGTGAAAAGCTGATGGAGTGTGCTCGCCGGGACGGGCGCATTGAGGTAATGGGCCCGCTCCTGTACGGCGGGGAGGCGAGCCTTGAAAATGTCCATGCCCTGATGGACCGCCGGGAGGTCCGGGAGGCGGACATGATTTTCGCGGCAGGCGGCGGGAAGGCGCTGGATACCTGCAAGGTCCTGGGGGATCTGACGGGGAAGCCGGTCTTCACCTTTCCGACGATTGCCTCCACCTGTGCGGCGACCACGGCGGTTGCCATTGTGTATCACCCGGATGGCCGGTTCGATCATCCCCATTTTCTTCCGGGACCGGCCAGGCACGCATTCATTGACACGACGGTGATTGCCTCGGCGCCGCCCCGGTACCTCTGGGCAGGCCTTGGGGATACCTATGCCAAATACTTCGAGTCCACCATGTCCTCGCGGCTGGATGAACTGAACCACTATCACGCGCTGGGGGTGGTGACCAGTCAGGCCTGCCTGATGCCCCTGCTCAGGTATGGCGAGGCCGCCATGGAGGCGCACAGGCAGCAGAGGGTTACGCCGGAACTGGAACAGGTCATCCTGGCCATCATTGTGACGACGGGCATTGCCTCCATTCTGCTGACGGCGGACCGGATCATTGATTACAATACCGGACTGGCACATGCCGTGTTCTATGCGCTGACGGGCTTTCCGGAGCTGGAACTGGAGAAACACCATTTGCACGGCGAGGTAGTCGGCTTCGGAGTCCTGATTCTTCTGCTGGTGGATGGCCAGCGGGAGCGGTTTGAGGAGGTCTACCGGTTCAACCGTTCCGTCGGGCTTCCCACCTCGCCGGAGGAAATCGGGGTCAGCCGGGACATGCTGAAACGGGTCATTCCCTGCATTCCCCGCATGGCCGATGTGGCGCACAACCCGTACCCCATTACCGAATCAATGCTCATTCGGGCTTTCGATGAGCTTGAGATAATCAATTCTGCCAACCAATAGGAGGTTCGCTATGAAAAAGATTCTTGTTCTCTCTCTCGCACTCGTTCTGGTTCTTCTCTGCACGGCCGGTGCCATGGCAGACAAGACCAAAGTCGGTATTATTCTCATGATTGAAAACGGTGCATTCCTGGATATGAAAGACGGAATCATTTCAGGGCTTGCCGCCAACGGATATGTGGAAGGCGATAACCTTGAAATTGATTACAAAAACGCTCAGGGAGATGCCACGAATCTGGCCACCATCTGCCAGGCTATGGACGATGGAACCTACGATGTGGTCTTTACCGTGGCCACGCCGGCAACCCAGTCCTTTGTCAGCCTTGAGTCCGAGACACCCTGCATTTTCTGCTCCGTGGCAGCCCCGGTGGCAGCCGGCGTCATGAGCGCCCTGGACACTCCGGACATGAATGCCACCGGAACCAGCAATGCGGTACCGGCAGGGGATATCCTGAAGCTCGGCCTGACCATTACCCCGAACGTCAAGACCTTTGGCCTTCTCTACTGCACCAGCGAAATTAACGCGGTGAATGCCATGAACAACGCCAAGGCCTACCTGGATGAAATCGGGTACAAGTACGTCGAGACCACCGTCTCCTCCTCTGCCGAGGTACAGACCGCCACGCAGGCGCTGCTTGAAAAGGGCATCGATGCCATGTTCATCGCCAACGATGCAACGGTCCAGGCAGCCGTGGATGTGCTGGCCGAACTGTGCACCGAGGAAGGCATTCCCACCTATGCCTGCTCTGCCACCACCGTCCTCTCCGGCTGCCTTGCCACCCTGGCCATGAGCGACACCTATATCGGCGAGCAGACCGCGGAGATTGCCGTCAGGGTCCTGAAAGGGGCGAAGGTATCTGAGGTGCCCGCCATTGTGGTGCCGGCCAATATCGTCTCGGTCAATGAGCGCACGATGGAAGCGCTGGGGATCACCCTTCCGGATTCCATTGGCGAGATCGGCGAGATTCAGTTCCTCGGCAAATAATCCCCGAACAATACCCGTCCTTCGGAAAAATCCGAAGGACGGCTTTGGAGTGTGACAGTCTTGAAATTACTCATTGGCTCCCTGCAGCTCGGGCTGCTCTACGGCATTCTTGCCCTGGGAATTTACATCAGCTTCCGGATTCTCTCGGTTCCCGATCTGACCACGGAGGGGTCCTTTGCCTTCGGGCTCTCGGTTTCGGCGGCCATCACGGCCAGCGGCCATCCGGTGCTGGCCATACCGGTTGCCATGCTGGCCGGTGCCGTGGCTGGCGGGATTACCGGAATTTTGCAGACCACGTTTATGGTCCATCCGATTCTCGCGGGCATCATTACCATGAGCGGACTGTATTCCGTCAACCTGTTTATTATGGGCGGGGCCAGCAATCTTTCCCTGGTTCGGATTGATACGGTTTTCAAACTTCTCCCCGGCCTCTCCAAACAGGATGCACAGACGGTCATTGCCCTGATCCTGTGTCTGCTGACGATGGTGGTGCTGATCCTGTTTTTCCGGACGCATATCGGCATGTGCATCCGGGCGGTGGGGGACAATGATGAAATGGTCCGGGCGTCGTCCATTAACGTGGATGCCTGCAAGATTCTGGCGTTCTGCCTTTCCAATGCGGTGATTGCCCTTTCCGGCGCCCTGATTGCCCAGTATCAGGGCTATGCGGATATTTCCTCCAGTTCCGGTATTCTGGTCATCGGGCTGGCCTCAGTGATTATCGGGGAGGCCATTTTCGGCCGGCGAAACGTGACCGTGGGGTTCATTTCCGCCGTTGCCGGTTCGCTCATCTACCGGGTCATTATCGCTCTGGCCACCAAGTACAGCCCGCTGCCGGCGTACATGCTGAAACTGCTCTCGGCCATCATCGTCGGCCTGGCCCTGTCTCTGCCGGCTATCCGGCTGCATGCGGCCATCCGTCGGCAGAAGAGGAGGAATCCGGATGCTTGAGATCAGAAATGCCCGCAAGGATTTTGAGTGCGGGAACGTGATGAAACGCACCGTACTGGACCATCTGTCCCTGCATCTGGATGACGGGGAGTTTGTGACCATTATCGGCTCCAACGGCGCAGGGAAAAGTACGCTGTTTAATGCCATCTGCGGTACCTTCCTCCTGGATGAGGGCAGTATCCGCCTGGATGAGATGAACATGACCATGATGCCGGAGCATCGCCGTGCGCGGTATATCGGCCGGGTCTTCCAGGATCCCATGCGGGGCACGGCGCCCAACATGACGGTTGAGGAAAACCTGTCCCTGGCGCATTCAAGGAGTACGGCCAACCCCCTCTCCTTTGCGCCCACCCGGCAGGAAAAGGCGCTCTTCAGAGACCGGCTGTCAGAATTCGGCATGCAGCTGGAGGACCGGATGAAAACCAAGGTCGGGCTGCTCTCCGGCGGGCAGCGCCAGGCGGTCACGCTTCTGATGTGTACGATTGTGACCCCCCGGCTTCTCCTGCTGGATGAACATACGGCCGCCCTGGATCCGGGGGCGGCGGCCAAGGTCATGGAAATTACGCGGAAGATCGTTTCGGATGGACACCTGACCACCATGATGATCACGCACAACATGTCGGCCGCCCTCACCACCGGGACAAGAACCCTGATGATGGAAAACGGGAAAATCCTGTTCGATCTCTCCGGCGAGCAGCGGGCCAACATGACCACGGAAACCCTGCTTGACCTGTATTCCACCACGACACATGCGAAATTTGACAATGACCGGATGCTCTTTGAGAAGGCCGGTCATGCCTGAGCGAAAGATGGCCGATGCCACGAAAGGACCGCGATGAGCAGGAAACGGATTCTTGTGATTTACACGGGCGGCACCATTGGGATGACCCGAACCGAGCATGGATATGCCCCGCAGAAGGAAGCGTTTCACGCCCTTCTGCGGCAGATTCCGGAGCTGTATGCGCCCACCATGCCCGAGTGGGACATGGTGGACATGGATCCTCTTCTGGATTCCTCCAACATCACGGTTCTGGAATGGAACGCCATTGGCGAGCAGATCGCCAGCCACTACGCTGACTATGACGGGTTTGTCGTCCTGCACGGAACGGATACCATGGCCTATACCGCGTCGGCTCTGTCGTTCATGCTGCGCAAGAGCAACAAACCGGTGATCCTGACGGGCTCCCAGATTCCGCTCTGCGAGGTCCGGAATGATGCGCGGGACAATCTGATCACGGCACTGCTGATCGCTGCAGGCAGTCTGGTGCATGAGGTGTGCCTGTACTTCGGCGGAAAGCTGCTCCGGGGGAACCGGGCCATTAAGTATTCAGCGGATGACCTGATTGCCTTTGAGTCGCCCAATTACCCCGTACTGGCGGAGGCGGGAATTGAAATCCGCATGAACCGCGCGGCCCTTCTGCCCCGGTGCCGGGAGAACTTTTCCCTCCAGCGCCTGGTGAACATTCCCATCGGGGTCATCAAGGTGTTCCCGGGGATTCAGTTCGACCTCTTTGATTCCATCATGACGGAACGGCTGAAGGGCATTGTGATTGAAACCTTCGGTGCGGGCAACATTCCAAAGCACGCCGACTCCCTGCTTCCCATCATCCGAAAGGCCAGTGAGAACGGGACCATCATCATTGTCTGTTCCCAGTGTCCCCACGGAACCGTATCCCTCGGCGCTTACGAGACCTCCAGCGCCCTGAAAGACGCCGGGGCCGTCAGCGGATACGACATCACAACAGAGGCGGCGGTTGCGAAACTGTACTACCTGTTCAGCCGCGGCCTGACCGACCGGGAAATCCGGGAAAGGATGGGGCGAAGCCTGCGGGGAGAGGTAACCCTTCCCTGACCCCTGCGAAGGACCTTCCGCCTTTGCCCCACTGCTGTCCAAAATGGCAGTGCCGGGGAATGATCAGATGAATCCATGAAATGAGGCAGGGCGAAAGACTGACCATGCTTCCCTGTTTCGCAAAGGCAGGCAGTGCCGACGAAGTTTATACTGCATGCAGAAAGAAGGGGGCAAAGTCTGCACCAGTTTGTCGAATCATGTCCCATATCCATCATACGGTGCCGAAAGCCAAGGCGCCATGAAAGAAGAACCTGGTGCTGGCGAAAAACACCTCCTGGCAGCTGACCTGTCAGGTACTTCCGGAGGAGGCGGATGACAAGACCGTTCTGTGGAAATCGACGAACGAGGCGGTGGCCACCGTCGATGAATCCGGTCGGGTCACAGCAGTGGGCACTGGAACTACCACCATCACAGGCACCGCCGGGGACGGATCAAAAGTGAAGGCGCAGATCGGAGCTACCGTGAAGGCATATGATCTGGTACTGACAGGAGATCAGAGCGAGGATGTCTCTGCCGTGCTGTTTGATGGGGTGGTGACAGTTTCCGGACAAAAGGTGACAGGAGAGTTTGATGAAACAAAGGTAAAGTTCCGAAAAGGCTGTGCCGTGATCGAAAACGGCCTCCTGAAACCGCTGAAACCGGGAGAGGATACGGTAACCCTGTCCTACCTGGTGGACGGCAGGGAAAAGAAAGGGACCTTCACGCTGTATGTTTCCCGGGACTGCGTGAATGAGTGAGCTGCGGGGAACAGATTTCCATAATACGAAAGAACACGGGCCGGGCCCGTGTTCTTTGGTACTATGGAATCGGTGGGGATAGGGGCAATCAGAGAAGATTGACGCGGAGATCGTCCACAGACGGGAGGGTATGGATGATGCCCCGGTCAAACATCCACTGGATGTTTTCCTGCCAGCACAGATCCGACTGGGTCAGGAACGGGACATCCTCCTTTTCCATCATGGGGAGCAGAACATTCATGCTCTTTTCCTCCACTTCAGGGGAGAGCGGGAAATTTTCCTCAGTCTGATTGTCGAGCAGATTTCCGAGGGAGGCGGCAGGGTCCGCTTTCATGTCCGCGAATCCGCGGGCAGAGGCCCGCAGAAAGGCCCTGAGGGTGTCGCTGTCCTGATCAATCATGCGATCACTGGCCAGAAAAACGGCCTCGTAATAGGTGGGGACGCCGTACTCGTCCAGGGGAAAGTAGCTGACCTCGAACCCTTCCTTTTCAAGCTGGGGAACCTCGTGGTTGACGAGGCAGCCGATGGTCGCATCCACGTTTCCGGTGGTCATGGAGGACATGAGATCAAAGCCCACGTCGATCAGGTGGACATCCGATTCACTGGCGCCGACATACTTCATCATGGAGGCGATAATCTCCTCGCTGAGTTCTGTGCCGGCGTAACCGACGGTTTTCCCGACCAGATCGGCGGGGGAATGGATTCCCCTGTCCCGGAGGGACAGAACGATATTCAGCGGACCCTGTACAATTGCCCCGATGGATTTGACGGGGACATGCTGATTGGCCCGGGCCTGAATGATGTCCTGCTGATAGTAAACGCCGATGTCGGCGCGGCCTGCGGCCACCAGGGACAGGGCGTCATTGCTGTTTGAGGGAAAGCGGATGTTAACCTGAAGCCCTTCCTCGGCATAATACCCTTTCTGAATGGCCGTGTAAATGAAGGCGTGCAGGGCATTGGGATACCAGTCGAGGACCACATCCAGTTCTCTCAGGGGCGCTGCCTGAGCGATGACGGCAAAGAGGCACAGGATAAAAAGAATGGCAAGAAGGCGTTTCATGGCGTACACTCCTTTTATGTTGCTTTGGCTTTCGGCATCGTATGATTAACAGGGAACATGATTTGACAAAACGGTGCTGCGCACCGGGCCCACTCCCTTAAGATTGACAGGGCAAGGTTTGACAAACCAGTGCAGACTTTGCCCATTCCTCTGTTCGTTTATCGATTGAAACCCGGAAGGGCTCAGGATTCGCCACGCCAGCGTACCAGATGCCGTTCCAGCAGGCTGACGCCGGTGACGGCCAGCATGGCGATGAGGGACATGAGGACGATGGGGGCAAAGACCCCGGCGCCGTCCAGCTGGGTCATCATGCGCCGTGAGAAATAACCGAGCCCGTTCTGTGCACCCAGCCATTCGCCGATGGCGGCCCCGATGATGCTCATGGGGATGGACATCTTGATGGCGGAGAAAAAGGAGGGCAGGGCACAGGGGACCTTGATTTTGAAGAAAATATCCCGTTTCCCGGCGCCATAGGTGAGAAGAAGCTCGGCCATTTCGACCCGGGCGGACTTGAAGCCGTCAAATACCGTGATGGTGATGGGGAAAAAGGTGATGAGAATGGTGACCACGACCTTGCTCCAGATGCCATATCCGAACCAGAGGACGAACAGCGGGGCAATGGCGGTGGTTGGGATGGTCTGGGAGGCCACCACGATGGGATAGAGAGATTTGTACATCAGGGGACTGGCATCCATCAGGATGGCCAGGCCGAGCCCGAGAACCAGAGAGATGAGCAGCCCGATGGCTGTGACCTGCAGGGTGGCCGGCAGATGGACGGTGAAAAGCGGCACCCGCAGTTCGTAGAGACGGACCAGGATCTGGATGGGCGAGGGCAGAATGTACGCGGCGTTGATGTTCATGGCACTGACCTGCCAGAAGAGGAGGAGAAGGAAGAGAAAGATCAGGGCGGGCAAATTGCCCGAATTGGCCTTTTTCACGTGATCACCTGCTTTCGGAGGGCAGCGAGCAGTGCTTCGCGCAACTCGACAATCTCAGGCCGGGACAGGTCCCGGCGTGTTCTGCTACCGGGGAGCGGGACGG
Organism: Clostridia bacterium; assembly: GCA_017460325.1. Taxonomy (GTDB): domain Bacteria; phylum Bacillota; class Clostridia; order Christensenellales; family Aristaeellaceae; genus Ventricola. Next base: position 32,757 of record JAFUBF010000482.1, read on the forward strand.
GAATACGGGAAAGTTCCCGGATCGGGGTGTCCGTCACCACCAGAATATCGCTCGAGAGATACAGCGCCTCCTCCACGTCATGGGTGATGAAGAGGATGGTTTTGCCGCTGCCCTGCCACTGCGCCCGCAGCCATTCCTGCATGTCAATGCGGGTCAGATAGTCAAGTGCCGAGAAGGGCTCATCCAGGAGCAGCAGATTGCTGCCGGTGAGCATGGTCCTTGCAAATGCAGCCCGCTGACGCATTCCGCCGGAGAGTTCCTCCGGTTTTTTGTCGATACAACCCTCAAGACCCACGCTGGCAAGGGCCTCCCGGACCCGGTTTCGTATCTCGGTCCCGGAGAGACCGCCCCGGATTTCAAGCGGGAGCGCGAGATTCCGGCCGACACTTCGCCAGGGAAACAGCAGATCTTTCTGCGGCATATATCCGCAGTACTGGCGAAGACCGGTGATATTCTCTCCGCCCACCCGGATCTCGCCGGCATCGGGCCGGAGCAGTCCGTTGATGAGACGGAAGATGGTGCTCTTGCCGCAGCCACTGACCCCCAGCAGGCAGTGAAAGGCGCCGGGCTGGACCTGGAAGGACAGGTGCTCAAGGGTATCCTGGGGATCCCCGGGATACCGGAAGGTGACATGGTCAAAATCCAGAATACTCATAGCTGCTGTTCCCATGCCATATCCCAGAAGGCGAGCTCATAGCGGCTGCAGTTCACAAAGATTTCCGTCAGGCGGGCCCGCTCGGCCGCATCGGCGGATTCTGCCAGATCGTCCATAAGCCGGATCAGGGCCTCATTGGTACGCTGATATTCCTCTGAGGTATAGCCCGTAATCCATTCGCCGTAGAACGGATGGGCTGCGGCCCCCGGGACACTTCCCAGTGCGCTTCCGATTTCCGCATAACTCCAGGAACAGGCAAGAATGGCCGCCACGATTTCAGCGGGGCCGCCTGCCTCTGCAATGGCTAGCATGTAATGCGTATAGGAGAGATTGGCCAGGGCCGGTGTAACCTGCAGGACGTCCTCCTCCCGGATGCCGAGACGCTGCATATACGCACGGTGGAGGTTCATCTCCCCGTTCAGGGTCGCCTCCACGTTCCGGGCAAATTCCCGCATCAGGACCGGATCCCGGGCCTTCACGACGCCCAGAGCGAAAACGCGGGCATAGTCGAAGAGGTACAGGTAATCCTGCAGCATGAAGAAGCGGAACTTTTCCATGTCAAGGGTGCCGTCGCCAATGCCCCGGACAAAGGGGTGATCCAGGCACTGTGCCCAGATTTCGGCGGCTGCGGCATGCATCTGTTCGGTCAGTTTCATTTATCTGCCTCCTCCCCGATAAACGAACTCCGGAGGTCATAGAGATGATTCATGGGTCCGCGGCCGCTGCCCAGATCCAGCATGGCGGCCAGTGCACCGGAGATGTATTCCTTTGCCCGCTCCACCGCGGTCTCAAGGGGCATGTCCTTGGCCAGGTTGGCGGCAATGGCGCTTGAAAGGGTGCATCCCGTTCCGTGGGTGTTTGGGTTCAGAATGCGGCGGCCCCTGAACCAGTGGAGCGTTCCGCTCTGCCAGAGGAGGTCGTTGGCATCATTGAGATCGTGTCCGCCTTTGAGGAGGACGGCGCAGCCCAGGCGCTGCCCGATCCGGTCCGCGGCCTTTTCCATGTCGTCAGGGCTGGTGATGTGCAGGCCGGAGAGGATCTCCGCCTCCGGAATGTTCGGCGTAATGATCTCGGCCAGGGGGAGCAGGCGGGTGATGAGGCTCTCAAGGGCATCATCCCGCAGCAGCTTGGCACCGGAGGTGGCGACCATGACCGGATCGGCCACGATGTGCCGGGCCCTGTACTGCGTCAGCTTTTCGGCGATGACCTCAATCAGGTCACGGGAGGAGACCATGCCGATCTTGACGGCATCTGGATAGATATCCGTAAAGACGGCGTCAAGCTGGCTGGCGAGGAATTCCGGTGTTGAATCCAGAATGGCGGTGACGCCGGTGGTGTTCTGGGCCGTCAGGGCGGTTACGGCGGTCATGGCAAAGACGCCGTTTGCGCTCATGGTCTTAGTGTCCGCCTGGATTCCGGCGCCGCCGCTTGAATCGCTTCCGGCGATGGATAATGCTGTTTTCACGGGAATGCTCCTTTCATTTACCGGCCAATTCCGGCCGGAATAAAGAAAAGCGGTGTCCTTCCGGACACCGCTTCAGTCTGGCGCGTTTACTGCCCCAGGTGGGCAGTGAGGCTGTTTAATGCGCCGCTCCGCTTGAGAGCCAGAGCGACGACGGCAGCGATCACTGATCCCACAACGGTGGAGATCAGGAAGGGAACGATATAGGCATAGAAAGCCACGTTCGCTGCCGAAACGCCCATGAAGGAAATGGCGATGGGATAAGCCAGCAGACCGCCAATGATGCCGGTCCCGATGATCTCACCCACAGCAGTGGGAATGACTTTCTTTGTATAGCGGTATACAAGTCCGCTGAGCAGGGCACCGCACATGCTACCCGGGAAAGCCATGAGGCTGCCAAGACCCAGCAGATTACGAAGGAGGCTGGCCAGAAAGGCGACGCCCACGCCGTACCCGGGGCCCAGCAGAATGGCACAGAAGACGTTGACCATGTGCTGCACGGGGGCGCATTTGCTGCCCAGAACGGGGAAGGAAAGCAGGCTGCCGACGACGGCAACCGCAACCAGAATACCGGCCAGTGCCAGCCGGAGTGTGGAATTGTTTTTCATATCGATCGCTCCTTTGATTATAGGCAGGGGATCAGCAGCAAAACAGACAGCTTCCCCCCGGGGAAAACGGCATGAACCCTCTGCGGTCCGTGCCGGTCGGTCGAGACTAACTGGTCTCCTCTCACGCCGGAGGGGATTCGGTTTCGAATCCGTCCCGAAGGGACAAGATCCGCCGTGCGGACCTTCCTTATACGGCTTCCCATCGCTGTCCTGTATCGTTTCCGATACGACCGCCGCAGGGCGCTCCCCCTCCGGCGGGTCCCGTCTCCCGGGACGTTTTGCGCTTCCCCTCCTTTCGTCAAAAGATCAATCGGCCGGATTCAGTCTGAAACCAGCTGCTCCGAAAGCTGACGGAGCAGAACGGATTCACCGTAGATATCCGGGGCCGAAAAGATGCCGGATACGACGGCAACCCCCCGAATCCCGGTGCCGGCAAGCCCGGCGATGTTCTGCCGGCTGATGCCGCCGATGGCCACCACGGGAATTCGGACGGAGGCGGTAATTTCGCGAAGTCTGTCCATGGTCATGAACGGAACACCGGGCTTGGTGGTCGACCCGAAGACGGCGCCGCTGCCCAGGTAATCCGCGCCGGCTGCCTCGGCTGCCCGGGCCTGCTCCACGGTTTTGGCCGTGACACCGAGAATCCTGTCGGGGCCGATGCGGGCCCGGACATCGCCGGCGGGCAGATCGCTCTGACCGACGTGCACCCCGTCTGCTCCGCAGGCCAGTGCAATCTCGATGCGGTCATTGATGATCAGCGGAACCTGATGGGCCTGACATACCTCTTTCAGCCGGCGGGCCTCCTCCAGGAAGCGGGCATCATCTGCGGTCTTATCCCGGAGCTGGATCATGGTGGCGCCGCCCAGAATTGCGGACCGGACCTGTTCGACCAGGTCAGGCCCGGCAGCGGGATCGGTGAGGGCATAGAGCCGCAGCATGGACTCAGTAAATCTTTTCATACAGGGCTTCCTTCTCCAGTGTTTCATCGGTCAGAACGGAAAGGGCATCCAGAAGATAGGTTCGGAAACTGGCATTACCCTCTGTGGGGGATAGCCGCCGGGCGGCCCATTGGCCGCAGATCCCGTGGGCGCAGACGGCGGCCAGGGCAGCGATGAGCGGGCTTTCCGGACAGGCAGCCAGGTACGCGCCGGTCAGGGCGGAGAGCATACAGCCGGTCCCGGTGACAAGGCGCATCATGGGGGTTCCGTTCCGGACCAGGTAGAGGGTGGTGCCGTCGGTGACAATGTCCTCGGCGCCGCTCACGACGACGACCGCCTTTCGCTGCTGCGCCACGCGGCGGGCCATGTGGATGATCCCCTCTGCCTCGTGTTCCGGGGCGTCGACGCCGCCCGGTACGGGCCTGTCGGTATACAGGACCTCCAGTTCTCCGGCGTTTCCGCGGATCACGGTGACGGGAACGGTGTCAAGAATGCGCCTCGCCGCCGCCCGCCTGAACGAGGAGGCACCGACGCCCACCGGATCGAAGACGATGGGGTGACCCAATTGACCGGCTCTTTGCCCGGCCAGACACATGGCCTCAATCTTTCCGGTACTGGGTGTTCCGAGGTTCAGTACCAGTCCGTCGCAGCCCGAGGTAATCTCGCTGACTTCCTCCGGCGCCTCCGCCATAATGGGCGAGGCGCCGCAGCCGAGCAGCAGATTGGCGCAGTCGTTGGAGGTGACGTGATTGTCAATGCAGTGAATCAGTGGATGTCGGGCCCGGTTTCGGACAATGATACGGTTAAACATGCTTTACTCCAATAAAAAACAGGCGTCCCTGACGGAACGCCTGCTGGCTCGCGGTTTGCTCCCTACGACGGCATTATCCGTATCAGGTTAAAGGGTCGAAGGTATCGCCTTCCTCTCAGCGTGCATATACAGCTCCCCTGTCAGTGCCAAGTATACTCGGGTTCCGGTCGGCTGTCAATTCTCAATTTTTGGTCGGCGCATCATCTCTGTCCGCTGAACCGGGCATATGCCCACTGTTTATGTCTGTACCCATACGAAACAGAGATGGTTCTCCCGTGTCCTGAAATTCCAATCCGAATGGGACTGATCGGCGTAACCGGCAGAGGTGCACGTTATTCCCAATTGACGGGTTTTCGTCCCTGAAGTGTTGACGAAAAAGGCCGGATTGACTATCATAACACTGTAAGCAGCGGCTCTGTCTGCAAGATGATACAGGCAGGGCAGGGGAATGAAAAGAACCGGTCCGAGCGACAGACCGGCAGAAGGAGTTGAACCCGGCAGATGGGACTGTATGAGCGACTGATATCCGGTGAGTGCAAACTGGCCGTTATCGGAATGGGATATGTGGGCATGCCGCTGGCACTGGCGTTTGCCGAGCACCTGGGGGTGATCGGATTTGATGTCAATCAGCGGAAAATCGAACAGTATCAAAGCGGATTTGATCCGACAATGGAGGCGGGAAACGAGAAAATTCGCCGGACAAAAGTGGAATTTACCAGTGATGAAAACCGTCTCTCGGAAGCCGGTTTTTTTGTTGTGGCGGTTCCCACCCCCATCTATGATGACAAGAAGCCGGACCTGAGGCCGGTGGAATCCGCCTGCGAGATCGTCGGACGGCACCTGAGTCAGGGGGCCATTGTGGTCTTTGAGTCGACGGTTTATCCGGGGGTGACCGAGCACGTCTGTGTGCCGATCCTGGAAAAGACGTCGGGGCTTCGCTGCGGGACGGATTTTAAGGTGGGCTATTCGCCGGAGCGGATCAATCCCGGTGACCGGGTTCACCGCCTTGAAAACATCCGGAAGATCGTTTCGGGCATGGATGAGGAATCCCTTGAGGTCATTCGCCGCACGTATGACCTGATCATTGAGGCAGGAACCTACCCGGTATCCAACATCCGGACGGCGGAGGCGATCAAGCTGGTTGAAAACAGCCAGAGGGACATCAACATCGCTTTCATGAACGAGCTGGCCATGCTGTTCGATCTCATTGACATTGACACCAATGAGGTCGTTGACGGGATGAACACCAAGTGGAATGCGCTGGGATTTCGTCCCGGTCTGGTGGGCGGTCACTGCATCGGGGTGGACCCCTATTACCTGGTCTATGAGGCGGAAAAGCAGCGCTTTACCGATCAGATCGTCATGGCAGCCAGACGGGTCAATGACGTCATGGGAAAATTCATCGCGCGGGCCACGATCCGTCAGATGTCGCGTGCCGGTCTGGCGCCGAGCCTGGCCAAAGTGGTGATTCTGGGACTGACCTTTAAGGAGAACTGCCCCGACATCCGGAACACCCGGGTGGTGGATATTATCGACGAACTGAAAGAATACAGTGTTGAGCCCATTGTCTGTGATCCCCTGGCAGACCCGGAGGAGGTCAGGCGGGAATACGGGATTGAACTGGCGGATCCTTCGGATCTGCACGGCGTGGACTGCCTGATCGTGGCGGTAGCCCATGACCGGTATAAAGACCTCACCAAAGAGGAGATTCTGGCGTTTTTCGAGGGAAGCAGCAATGCCCGCCATGTGCTGATTGATGTAAAGGGCATATACGGGAAACACGAATTTGAGAAGATGGAGAACATGATACTCTGGAGGCTGTAACTCCGGCGAGGTGGACAATGAGCAATCTGAACGGACTGGCGAGTCAGGAGAACTTTGAAAAATTCCGCAGACAGTGGGTCGGGCTCACCATGGAGGAGGCCGGCAAGTGGACCATGAACGCGGATACACAGGCGCTGCTGACCGAGGCGGTGCTGGCCACATTGCGCCAGGAATACGCCGGCCGTGTCCCCTCGGGAAACATGACCTATTTCATCCGCGCCCAGGCCTGCCTGATCTTCAGTATCACCGGCGACAGCCCGAAGCGGCTGCGGGAATACATCGAGAGCCACGGCCTCGCGGACAGCATGCCTGTACCGGCCCCGGTGAGGACCGGAGTGCCCCGAAATGAACAGAAGGCCGAACCCGTGAGCCGCTTGTCCGGGGATGGGACCGGCGCTTTGCACCGGCGCCGCCGGACCGGTGAGGCGGGAAGCCGTTACGGAAGCCCGGTTGCATCCATTGGGACGGAGGGGCTGGATTCCTTCCGGCCAGTAACCTCTGTCGGTGCGGAACATTCGCCGCCTTCCCGGGAATCCGGGGAAGGAACCGTGCCAGGCACCCCGGCAATGCCCGTAACGGCAGAGGCGCAAATGCCGGTCACCGAAAAAACGGAGGCACCTGTGCCGGCCGAATCTGTGACTGATGCACCGGTCCCCCCGGCAACAGCCAGGCCTGCGGCGAGACGGGAGGCGGACACCTTCTATGATCCGGAGCGGACACAGTTCTGGACGCCGGGACCGCTGGAGGAAACCGAACATGTGGTGCAGGAACTGTCCCTTCCGGACGAGGAGGTGACGGATCCGCCGTCGCCCCGGCTTTCCCTCATCAATACATGTCTCTTTATTGCCATGATTGCGTCCTTTATTTTCATGGTGTATGAATCCCGGGTGATTCAGCATTATCTTCTGTGAGGTTGAGCATGGACAGACAGAAAGAATTCAAAAAGTTTCTCGGACGGTATAAGGCCTCTGAGGTCGACCGGTATCTGCTTGAACTGGGGCAGGAAAGGGCAACACAGGAGGCAAAGCTGGACAGTTTGCGGCGTGCGGCTGAGCAGGAAAGCCAGTCGCTTCGGGCGCAGGCGGAAAAGGAGCGGCAGGAAAAAGCGCTGCTTGAGGAAAAGCTGGGTCAGGCGGCGGAGGAGCGGCGGCTGGATCAGATGAATGCCGAGATGCTGCGCAAGGAGATCCGGACGCTTGAAAAGCGTCTTGCGGATGCCAAAGAGGAAAACCGGGCCTGTGTTTCGGAAAACAGACGGCTGAAGGCAGATCTGGAGGAGGCGCGGCACAGGCAGGAATCTGTGCAGGAGGAGCTCAGCTTTGCCCAGCTTCAGGCTGAGCAGCTGGGGCAGAGAGCCGCCAGCCAGCGGATGGAAATTGAACGCCTTGAGAAGATGATTGAGGCGAATCCCGTTGGGGATGCCAATCTGAAGGCACAGAAAATCGTCCAGGAGGCGGTGGATACCAGCCAGAAAATGCTGGACGATGCGGAAAATGTCCGCTCACAGGCCACGGCGGCGGTCCGTGCCGCGTACTTCAATGCCATGGGATTCCGGCAGGTGATTGAGGAGCGCTTTGTGAACCTCCAGCATGAGCTGGACAAGTCCATGGGCTCGCTTCGGATGCTGCAGTCACCGGGGAGCTATCCTGTGTATGTTTCCGGAGAGAACGATGAATAACAGATGGGTATTGCTGCTGCTTTTGCTGGGGCTCCTGGCTGTGCTGTCCGGCTGTTCCGCGTTTTCGCGGAAGGCGGAGGTCACCCCTGAGCCGGAGGTGAAGACGGTGACCCCGACCCCCATGCCCCGGATTGATGCCAGCCCTGCCAAGCTTCTCAGTGGCGTGGAGACGGACAGGAAGGTTGTGGCCCTGATCTTTGAGGGGTATACGGATGACCTGACGGTGGAGGCCATTGCTGGCGCCCTTCAGGACCGCCATGTGCCCTCGACGTTCTTTGTTTCGGGCGTCACGGCAGATGAGCATGGAGAGCTGCTGAAAAAGGTGGCCGAAATGGGCTTCGGCATCGGGAATTACGGTATGAGCGGGGCGAAAAAGCTGGAACGGCTTCCGGCCTATCAGAACGCGGAACAGTTTAAAAAGACCCAGGACCTGATCACCCGTGCCGCCGGCATTCGACCGACCTATATCCGCTGCAACGGAACCGTCTATACCGAGGATGTCCTTCGGGCGGTGACGGCCGGCGGGCTGGAGGTGGCGGTTGAGCCCAGTGCGTACCTGAATCACCGCAGTTTCAAAACCGAGGCGGATGCCGGCCTGTACACTCAGTCCGTGATCCTGGGCAGCATCATTTCGGTCAAGCTGGGACAGGAACTGGACAAGGACGAGTTCGGCGAAGTGGAAGATGAACTGGATGAGCGTCCCGCCATTGATCCCAGCCCCGGGATCCGCCGGGACTGGGAGGCCACGGATGAACGGTTTGTGGATCGTCCCAAGATGGTCGGCTGGCTGGTGGACCAGCTGCGGAAGGCCGGGATCACACTGGTGAGTCTTGATGAACTGGAGGCCAGCCGGGTGACCCTGCTTGAAAAAAGGCGTGAACTCAACGAAGAGGAAAAGGAGCTCCTGACCTACCGAAAGGGCGCCCTTCCGCTGACGGAGGAGCCGCTGAGTGCCGGACAGTTCCGGGCCGGATCCCAGGAGGATTTCGCCGGTGCCGTCTTTGTGGGGGACTCTGTCATGGCCGGTGTCGGGGACTATGTGCAGTGGCGGCGGCAGATTAATCCGTCCTACCTCTCCGACGCGGTTTTCCTGACGGAAAACAACATGACGGTGGAATCGCTTCTCGCGGAGACGAATCCCATCGAGGACCGGCTGGCTGAGATGGGGGCCCGGAGTGTCTGGCTGTGCCTCGGCTTTACAAGCCCGGAGGGATACAGGCGGGAGGCCTACCTGCTCAACTATCGCCTGCTGGTGTACCGTATCCGGCAGAAAAATCCGGGAATCCGGGTGATCGTGATGAGCATTCCGCCCCGGCTGGAGGGCTATGCGGGCGTTGGAAATGAGCAGCGGTTCCGGTTGAATCAGATGCTTTGCGGCATGGCGAAGATGTACGGGCTGGGATTTGTGGATGCGGCGTATCCCCTGCGGGACCGGACGGGGGCGCTTGAGGCATCCTACTGTCTGGATGCGGTGACCTATGGGCGGCATCTCAATGATGCCGGCTGTGAGACACTCCTGTCCTTTGTCCAGATGCACATGCCGGAGTAGGTGAGGCGCGGATGGGGCCTGAAAAACAGAGGAAGTCATATGAAGAATAAGAAGGTTATTGAGGACCGCATCCTGGAGGCGCAGGGCGACCGCCGGCTGATGCCCAATGTCCCGGATCCGTCCAACCGCCGCAGTAATCATGACCGGCGGGACAATAAGTCGGACGATGATTCCAGGCCGCAGTATGCCACCTATGCCGGGCAGCGGTTCAGTGTTCACGTCAAAACACGGGTGCTGCTGGACAACGGGAAAAGCTTTGAGGGGAACACCATCGATATCTCGCAGACCGGCATGATGCTCCATGTTCCCGAGGCCATGCGGTCCCTTCCTTTTGAGAAGGAACAGCACCTCCGCCTGACCTTCCGGCTGCAGGAGGGGGATCTGCAGGAGGGAACGGAGAAGAAATACAAGAAGATCTCCGCCAAGATCATGCGGGTCATCGGGGACGGGGAAAAGCTGGCCATTCAGTTTTCCCATCCCCTCTATGAGGAGCGGCGCAAGACGGATGGACTGCTGTTCACCCTTTCGGTGCTGTTCCTGTTCCTTTGTACCCTGGTGATCATGTTCATGCGGGTGGAGAGCATTGCGGAGTTTGCCAAAAGCCCGATGCTCTACGGATACAGCATCCTGACGGCCCTGTTCCTTTTGACCCGGTATCTCTTTGGCGTGTTTTACCATCCGGTACCCGTGGACCCGACCTTTACCCCCAGTGTCACGGTGGTCATTCCCTGCTTCAATGAGGAGGAGTGGATCCGCACTACCATTCTCAAGTGTGTCGACCAGGATTACCCGGTGGACCGGCTGGAATTCATCATTGTGGACGACGGGTCCTCCGACAATTCGGTGGAGGTCATCAAGAAAACCGTGGAGGACCTCCGAAAGGAAGGTCCGCAGTACGATATCGAGAACCGGGTCCGGGTCTTTTTCCAGAACTATAATCAGGGCAAGCGTGAGGCCATGGGCATCGGCATCCGGAACTGCCGGACCGAGCTCATCGTCTTCGTGGATTCGGACAGTTTCCTGCAGCCCAATGCCATTCGCTGTCTGGTGCAGCCCATGCGGGATCCCCAGACGGCGGGGGTGGCGGGGAGAACGGATGTGGCCAACATCTATACGAATCACCTGACCAAAATGCAGGCAGTCCGCTATTACATCTCGTTCCGCGTGATGAAGGCGGCGGAGGCTTATTTCGATTCCGTCATGTGCCTGAGCGGTCCGCTTTCCTGTTACCGGATTTCGGCGGTCCGTGAGGTGTTTGACAAGTGGATCAACCAGAAATTCCTCGGTCAGAAGGCGACGTTCGGGGATGACCGGAGCCTGACCAATTATGTGGTGGAAAACCACCGGACTTACTACCAGGACACGGCCATCTGCTCCACCATCGTGCCCAACCGGCACCGCCAGTTCCTCCGCCAGCAGATGCGCTGGAAGCGGTCCTGGCTTCGGGAGTCGCTGCGGGCGGGGCGCTTCATCTGGCGCAAGCAGCCCTTCATGTCCTTTTTCTTCTATCTCGGGCTGCTGGTGCCGCTGATTGCCCCCATCATCGTCCTTTACAACGTGGTCTATGTGCCCCTTACTCAGGGGGTCTTTCCGACGACGTTCCTGCTGGGCCTGCTCATGATGTCTTTCATGATGTGCTTTGCCCAGCTGATTCTGAAAAAGAGTACACTCTGGATTTACGGTCTCCTGTTCTGTCTGTATTACGAGTTTTTCCTCCTCTGGCAGATGCCCTGGGCCTGGGTCACGTTCTGGGTCAATGACTGGGGCACCCGCGGCAAGGGCAAGAAACGCGTGGCAAAGAAGGCGGAGACCGGACAGAATCCGGGCAGTACCTCGCAGGCAGGGGTGACGGCAAATGGATGACAGATGGCTGGTTCGGAAAAACCGGCTGAAGGTGATCCGGACCATTTTTGAGCTGATCGTCATGGTCCTGGCCCTGGCCTGGGTGATCTGGTCGCTTCGGAGCTATCGGCTTTCCCAGGCGAAACCGGAGGCCATGCCGCCGGAAAAAGAGAGCACCATGATCGCCTCCGACACGATTACGGCGGGCTATGAGAGTATGGGCCATGCCTCCGGAACGCATTTCATTGCCCTGTCCTATAACGGTGTGGTATCAAAGCCTGTTGAGGGCGGCAAAATTGTCAACCTGCAGGCC
>JAFUBF010000483.1 GCA_017460325.1 Clostridia bacterium
AGAGCGTTCCGGCCAGCTGCCAGGAACGTTCCTTGAGGCGGGGGAACAGCTGATATACATGCTCCACATCGTCGGTGATGTCATCCTTGCGCAGGTAGGCACCGATCCGCAGATTCTCATAGACGGTCAGGTTGGGGAAGACACGACGTCCCTCCGGTACCATGCAAAGACCCTCCGCAACGATCTGCTGAGGCTGCTGACCGGAGATGACGTTCCCATCATAGGTAATGGTTCCGCTCTTGACGGGAACCAGACCGGAGATGGCCCGAAGCGTGGTGGACTTGCCGGCACCGTTGGCGCCGATCAGAGTGACAATCTGGCCTTTTTCCACTTCAAAGGAAACGCCCTTGAGCGCCTCAATTCCGCCGTAACTCACTTTGAGATCCATGACTTTGAGAAGGCTCACAGGTCATCACCTCCCAGGTAGGCCTCAATGACAGCCTCGTTATTCTGAATTTCAGAGGGGATTCCTTCGGCAATCTGTTTTCCGAATTCGATGACGTAGATCCGGTCGGAGATTTCCATGACCAGGTTCATGTGATGCTCGATGATGAAAATCGTCAGGTCGAACTCATCCCGGATTCGCCGGATAAAGGCGCCGAGTTCATCGGTCTCCTGAGGGTTCATGCCGGCAGCCGGCTCATCCAGCAGGAGGAGCTTTGGCTTGGTGGCCAGAGCCCGCACAATCTCAAGAAGGCGCTGTTTGCCATAGGGGAGAGAGGTGGCGATTTCATCCCGGAGATCGTAGAGGTCAACCTTGCGCAGAAGGGCTGCAGTATCCTCCCGCATCTGCCGCTCCTCTGCCGCGTTGAGGCGCAGGGTGGCGGTGAAAATGTTGCTGGTTTTCCGCAGGTGATGTGCGGTCAGGACGTTTTCAAAAACCGTCATGGAGGAGAAAAGCCGGATATTCTGGAAGGTTCTGGCGATGCCGAGCTTTGTGATCTGATCCGGGCGCTTCCCGGTGATGGGTTCTCCCAGGAGGGAGACGCTGCCGGAGGTGGGGGTGTAGACGCCGGTGACGGCGTTGAACGCGGTTGTCTTTCCGGCACCGTTGGGGCCGATCAGGGCCACAATCTCACCGGAGTTGATGTGCATGGTGAAATCGTCAACCGCCACCACTCCGCCGAACTTCATGGTGAGATGGTTGATTTTGAGAACAGGTTCCACGCTCATGCCCCCTTCCTTTTCTTGTCAGTCGGTCGTTTTCGGAACAGGTCAGGCAGCTCACGCGTTCCCATAATGCCCTGACGGAAGAACAGAACCACGATCATGATGATGAGGGAGAAGACGACCAGACGGAAACCGTTGCGCAGCAGCGGGACCTCGAAGTTTCCAATCATCTGCTTCTGATCCAGGAAACGCAGCCACCATTCCGAACAGGCCACAAACAGGAACGTGGAAATGCAGGAGCCGGTGACGGAGCCGATGCCGCCGATGACGACGATGAGGAGAATCTCATAGGTCATGGCAGTGGTAAAGGACTTGGCCTGAACTGTTGTCTGGTACATGGCCAGCATGGCACCGCCCACGCCGGTAAAGAACGAGGAAATGCAGAAAGCGAGCTGCTTATGGCTGGAAAGGCGGATGCCCATAGCCTCAGCGGCAATTTCATCGTCCTTGATGGCCCTCAGGGCCCGTCCGAAGGTTGAATTGATGAGAAGGAGAATCAGGCCGATACAGACACCCGATATCAGCAGGGGAACCAGCGTAGACAGGTAAACGGTTACCTCGCCCGAGGCATTCCGGATGTTGAAGTCATTGAAAGTCGGGTAAAGGCGAAGCATATTGGATCCATTGGTCAGGGGTCCGAGTTTGTCCCACTGGAACACGGCACGGATGATTTCCGCAAAGCCGAGGGTGGCAACGGCCAGATAGTCGCTCTTGAGTCGTAGGACGGGCAGGCCGAGGAG
>JAFUBF010000484.1 GCA_017460325.1 Clostridia bacterium
GATTCTTCTGTTCCTCGCCTTTACCTATGTATATGTCTATCTTTTTATCCCCAGGCTCTTCCAGGATGCCAGAAGTGCACTGGTGATGGGGATTTCGCTCCTTCTGACCCTGGTGATCAGTATCCCGATGGGGGCGTATCTTGATGTTGCGGCCATGCCGGTTCTGCTGGCGGCCATGTTGGTGGTCAATCTGCTGGGCACGCAGGAGGCCTATGCGGTCAATTTTCTCCTTTCCCTCATTCTGACCTTCGTTACCATGAAGCGTTCTGACTTTGAGACCTCGCAGATGCTGGGGGTTCTCCTGGCCAGCAGCCTGGGCGGTACCTTCGTCATTTTCCTGATGCGGAGAAACACCACCCGTATCTTTATCATTCTGGATGGTCTGATTGCCGGCTGCCTTCAGCTGATTCTGGTGGGCTGCGTGAAAATGCTCAGCTCAAATTATACCGATGATGTGTATCAGGCCGCTGCTTTCGTGATTTTCAGCTCACTGTTTTCAGCGATGCTCTGCATCGGCCTGCAGTCGGTCTTTGAGAGCCTGTTTAACCTGACGACACCATCCAAGCTGATTGAACTCTCCAGTCCGAGCCAGCCTCTTCTGAAGCGCCTGATGATTGAGACACCGGGAACCTATCATCATTCCATGGTGGTTGCCAATCTGGCAGAGGCCGCGGCGGAGGCTGTGGGCGCCAATGCGCTTCTTTGCCGGGTAGGCGCCTATTATCACGATATCGGGAAACTGATTCGCCCCATGTATTTTAAGGAGAATCAGATGGGGGAGAATCCCCACGACCATACCGATCCCCGGGTATCGACGGCCATCCTGACCGAGCACACCCTGGATGGGGTGGAACTGGCGAAAAAGCACCATCTGCCGGAGCCGATCATCGACATGATCCGTCAGCATCACGGAGATACGCCGGTGATGTATTTCTACGCCAAGGCGGTTCAGGAGTACGGTGAGGAGAATGTCCATATCGGTGAGTTCCGTTATGCGGGGCCCAAACCCCAGACGGCTGAGGCCGGTATCCTCATGATGGCCGACACGGTAGAGGCTGCGGTTCGTTCCATTCAGGAGCCAACCCATGAGAAGATCTCACAGATGATCCGGAAACTGATCCGGGGAAAGATGGAGGACGGACAGCTGGATGACTGTCCTCTGACGTTCCGGGACATCGGGCGGATTACCTTTGCCTTTGAAACCGTCTTACAGGGCGTATTCCATGAACGCATTGAATATCCGGACCTGAACAAGATCCGTGACCGAACGAACAAAAAGAAAAACTGACGGAGCATAAATGATCATTCTTGAAACGGAGGACAGCGGACACTTTCTGAGACCGGAAGATGAGGCACTGATGCGGCGATGTGCCGAATCGGCGCTGGCGGTGGAAGGCCTTGTCCTGCCTGTCTGTGTGTATGTCCGGATAACGGACGACCGGGAGATCCGGGAAATTAACCGGGAAAAGAGGGACAACGACCGCTCAACAGATGTGCTTTCCTTTCCCAGTGTGACCTATCCTGTCGGAACAACGGCCAGGAATGCAGAAAAGCTGCTCAGAACTGCGTTTGACCCGGAAATGAAGGCGGTTTTCCTGGGGGACATCATTCTTTCGCATGACCATATTCTGGCGCAGGCACGGGAATACGGGCATTCCGTGGACCGGGAAACCGGTTATCTTCTCACGCATGCGATGTTTCATCTGATGGGCTATGACCATCTGAATGAACAGGATCGAATGGTCATGCGGGCACATGAAAAGGCAGCGCTGAACGCGCTGGGACTGTATCGTGAGGAGGAAATTGCATTGACGAATGAGGAACTGATTACGCTGGCCTATGAAGCGCGTGAATTTGCCTATGCACCTTATTCCGGATACAAGGTTGGTGCAGCACTCCTGAGTGAGGATGGCAG
>JAFUBF010000485.1 GCA_017460325.1 Clostridia bacterium
CGATCTGAAAGGTATTCAGAACCGTATAGGAAGAGAGAGACGGTTTGCCATCCTCGCGGACAATCCGGGTATAGCTGTACCGGTGTTTCCGTTCAATGGGGGCGTCGATGAGCCCGGAACGGGCCGGGAGCGTTCCCAGAACATACGCCTCATAAAGCTTATGGAATGTACCGGCGGCCATCTGTTTCTGCAGGGCTACCTGGGCATAGGGAAACCTGGCAAAAACGAGGATGCCCTGCGTTTCCGCATCCAGGCGATGAACGGAATGAACCAGATGTCCGGCGCAGTGGGCGCGTGTTTCCATGGAATCCTGAAGCACACCGGCTGTTTTCCTGCCGGGATGGGTTGCCACACCGGCAGGCTTGAAAAAGATCAGGTATGCCTCATCCTCATACAGGATTTCCGGGAGCGGGAATTCGCTCTCGGCTGCCTTTAGGGTGGGTCTGAATCCGGGAAAGGACAGTTCCAGCACTTCGCCCGTGAAAACCGGCTGATTCGGGTAGACGAATTCCCCGTCCACACGAATACCGTCTGTTTTAAACAGGAGGGAGGTCTGCTGGGCGGGAAAGCCGAGCTTCCTGATAACGTTGCGAAGCGGTGTACCGCTCAGCTCAGGGGGAACCGTGAGGGAAATGGTCATATACTACCTCAATGAGTGAAACAAACCGGACAGAACGGTGCTGTCCGGCTGGGATAAAATGCTCCGGGGAATCAGAGATGGAACAGGTCCGGGGCGGATGAAAGGCATTGTTACAGAAGCTTGGGCAGTCGTGACAGACGATCGAGGGACTCGAGCAGGGTTTCTTCACTGCGTGCGAAGTGGAGCCGGATCAGGTGATTGACAGGCTCACGGAAGAAACTGGATCCCGGTACGGCGGCGACGCCGACGTTTCGGATCATCCATTCACAGAAAGTCAGGTCGCTTTCTCCATGGAAGCGCATTCCGGGTTTCTGAAACTCACTGATATCGACCATGCAGAAATAGGAGCCCTGAGGCGTGGTATGTTTTAGACCGATACGGTCAAGGCCACTGAGCAGGATGTCCCGTTTGCGGGTATACAGTTCCTTCAGGTCCCGGTAATAGCTCTCCGGCATTTCAAGGCCGACAACGGCGGCTTCCTGAAGCGGTGCGGCGGCACCGACGGTCAGGAAATCGTGAACTTTCCTGGCCCCTTCCACCACATCTTCCGGGGCAATGAGATAGCCAAGACGCCAGCCGGTAATGGAATACGTTTTGGACAGGGAAGAGCAGCAGATGACACGGTCACGGATTTCAGGCAGTGCGCCGGCATAGACGTGCTGATAGGGATCAAAGACGATGTGTTCATAGACTTCGTCGGTGATCAGGTAAGCGTCATAGCGGTTGCACAGATTCCCGATTTCAAGCAGCTCCTCACGCGTGAACACTTTTCCGGAAGGGTTGCTGGGATTGCAGACGATAATGGCTTTGGGATGCTGCCGGAAAGCATCTTCAAGGACGTTGGCATCATAGTTAAATGCCGGGGGAACCAGGGGAACGAAAATGGGCTCCGCCCCGGAGAGGATGGCATCGGCACCGTAGTTCTCATAGAACGGGGAGAAGACGATCACCTTGTCACCTGGATTGCATACCGTCATCATGGCGCTCATCATCGCTTCGGTTCCGCCGCAGGTGACGACGATTTCCGTGTCCGGGATGATGGTCCGGCCATACGCTTTTCCCTGTTTTCTGGCCAGAGCCGCCCGGAAATTCGGGGCACCAAAGGTGACCGAGTACTGGTGAGGACCTTCATCCGCAACCTGTTTCAGCCGGTCGGTAATGGCCTTTGGCGGAGGGAAATCCGGGAATCCCTGCGAAAGATTGATGGCGCCGACTTCGTCACTGATTCGGGTCATACGGCGGATGACGGAATCGGTAAAGGTGGAAACACGGTGCGATAACTGAGGCATGCTTTTCCTTCTTTCTTTGTCAGATCAGAGCAGCGGGAAATCCTGTGCCGAATGAGGC
>JAFUBF010000486.1 GCA_017460325.1 Clostridia bacterium
ACAAGCGCCGTCGCCATCATCAGTGCCAGAATCAGTGCAACAGGTTTCTTCATCGGATCTTCCTCCTGTCATTCAGCATGAGGACGCACCAGGCACAGCCAGCTTTCATGTGATTCTGAGGTAAATTATAGGCCAAATCCCTGTCGTAAACAATCAGAAATCTGCATCGTTCCAGGGCGGCACATGCGAAACAGGGACGTGTCCTCTCCTCCTGCCCGGATCTCCCTGATAAAGAGACCCTCCTGCAGGATTGCTGCAGGAGGGTCCCTTTTCCGTTCGGACATTTCAGATCATCACGAAAGACGAATCTCTTTTACCGCAGGTCAGTACCCATCCTTCCTGACCATTTTCGGTTCGTCCTGCGCTTCATTTGGGGATAATCCGTTTTCCCATCCGACATTCCCCCTGTCAGGCACAAATAGCACAAAAGAAAGGCGCAAATTTCGCCACGACGCCGATTGACGAATCCACAGAGGCACTGCTAGAATTGGGTTCGTTTGTAAATGAAATTCCCTGATTTACGGAGAGAGACAATGACTGTTTATCATAATTCTCTGGATACGTTCTACCGTTCCCCCTTCGGCTCCCTTCCCGTCAGCACAGAACTCCGTCTTCGGGTTTCCGTGGGGAACGAACACCTGCCCCATCACGTTGACCTGCGCACATGGGACGGTACTGAGCACCGGTACCCCATGCGTTCCCTCGGTTCCACCCACGGCCATCATCTTTATGAGGCTATCATCATGACCCCTGCCACCCCCGGGCTTGTCTGGTACCGCTTTGAACTGTTCGATGAGAATCACTCCTGCACCCTCTACGGCGCACCGGCAGATGGAATCGGTTGCGGAGTAGGCGTTCAGGGAAGCGGGGAAGGATTCCAGATTTCCGTATACAGTGCCGATTTCAAAACGCCCGAATGGGTGCGGGAAGGCATCATGTATCAGATCATGCCGGACCGCTTCTACCACGGTGAGGGAACCGACGCACTCCTGAAAACCAAGACGGAACTGGACATTCACGTCCATGAGCACTGGGATGAAATGCCCATGCTGCATGTCGGGGAAAACGCCGACAACGCTGCCGCTGACTTTTTCGGCGGAAATCTCGAGGGCATCCGGCAGAAACTGCCCTATCTGCATGATCTGGGCGTGACGGTTCTTTACCTGAACCCGATCTTCGATGCCCGCAGCAACCATAAATACGACACCAGCGACTACATGCACATCGATCCCATGTTCGGAAATGAAGCGGACTTCCGGAAACTCTGTCAGGATGCCCTTCAGCTGGGGATCCGCATCATTCTGGACGGTGTGTTCTCCCATGTCGGCGATGACAGCATCTACTTCAACCGCCGCGGAACGCACGGCAAGAACGTCGGTGCTGCCCGCGACCCCAAGTCCCCGTACCGGAAATGGTTCACGTTCCGTCACTGGCCGGATGATTACGAGTGCTGGTGGGGCTTCAAGACACTGCCCAACGTCAATGAGATGGATGAGGACTACCGCCGGTATATCCTGAACGGAAAGGACGCCGTCGTCCGTTACTGGCTCCGTGCCGGTGCCTCCGGATGGCGCCTTGATGTCGTCGATGAACTTCCCATGGCTTTCCTGCGTGAACTGCGCTGTGCCGTCCGCGAAACCAAAGAAGATGCCTTCGTACTGGGCGAAGTCTGGGAGGACGCCAGTCACAAAGTTGCCTACAGCGAACTGCGCAGCTATGTCATCGGGGACACGCTGGACAGCGCCATGAACTACCCGGTACGGGATGCACTCATTCGTTTCCTCATGAGCTATCAGGGGGCTACCTCCATCGTCCATGATCTTTCCTGTCTGGCACAGAACTACCCGAATCCCTTCCTCTTCTCTGTCATGAATCTGATGGGCAGTCATGACCGTCCGCGTATTCTCAATGTGCTGGCCGGCAGGGACGGAAACGACATGGCCCGCGCCGACCGGGCAAACCTGAAGCTGACCCAGGAAGAACGGATGATGGGCATCCTCCGGGAGCGCCTGATGCTCCGCTACATCATGAGCATTCCCGGCATTCCCTGCATCTACTATGCCGATGAAGCCGGCCTGGAAGGGGCAACCGATCCCTTCTGTCGCCGCACCTATCCCTGGGGCCATGAGGATGCTCCTCTCCTGGAATATTACAGGAACATGATCCGCCTGCGTAAGGAAAACCAGGTCCTGCGGACCGGATACTACGCCTACTTCGCCCCCTGTGAGGACGTGCTGTGCGTCATCCGTTACAACCATGACGGGCATGATGTTTTCGGCAACGAAGCAGAGCCCGCCTGTATGGTAACGGCCATCAACCGCAGTTCCCACCCCGTCAGCATTTTCCTTCTCCGGGAAGAGCTCCACGGGGCCACCCGCTTCCTCTCCGATTCCGGCCATTCGTACAGCCTCAATGCCGGCGGAATTACCATTCCGCTTCCCGGCATGACAGGCATTACCGTTTCCGCTGTCGAATTCGAATGACTGACCCTGTTCATCTCCAAATACAAAATCAGCATCTGCTCACAGGCAGATGCTTTTTTGTCCCCGTCCGATGAGCAGGGGATGGGCATGAGGCAACCGGTCAATGCGCCCCGAAGTTTGAAACGGTGCAGGTCAGGCAGCGGGCGGGATATGGACAGGTATATTATGACAAGCATGCCAGGACCACACCAACCACGCCAACAACTCCAGATGAACATCCTGATCAGGAACAGAACGTGGAGATCAGCACAACCCAGGCGAAGTATATCAATTCGAGCGGTACGCATTATATCTCCAACTGCGGATCCGATGAGCGCGGGCAGTACAGGGGCGGCGAGGCTGGCGGCCAGACCGGGAAGGAGTGGCGCATACCTGACTGGTACAACCGTCCGTGGAGCTGCGTGCTCCGGTACTTTGCCTTGTCCAACACACCGATGTCCATAAGCACATCGACCGGGGCGGCATAACCCCGGCTCTGACATTGGCGGTACATCGCATCTGCGATTTTCGACGGCATGTCTTTCATTCAGGCTGCTCTCCTGTCTGTGAATTGGGCATAAACAAAGAGAAACCCTCCACGCCGCCACCCCAACGGGGAGCATGGGATGGGGATTGGAGGGAGTAATTCAAAGTCAAATCATTCGAAACATAAATTTACAGTCATCATCATAGAACGGCTTTATTCGTTTGTGGAGTTCTTTTTCAAATCTGTCCTCAAGTCTTGCAAACCCGTATGCTTCATAACGCGCAATTAGTTCATCATATGGCAAAGCAAACAAATACAATATTTTAATCCCGATCGTCTTTGCCGCCTCATTCACAAGAGGCAGAATAAAAGTACGATATATAACGAATCCGACACCCTTAAGCTTTTTGTGGTTTTTGATGTATGTCTGATTAATTGCAAAATCCGCCAGTTCTACACCTGGTAGTGTATCAAATGACATGGGGGTCAAAAGCTACTGATGGCTTCACTTTTGTCCGCCTACCAGTAAGATTTTCATCTTACAGACTATGTCACATAGTCGATACCCCATAGGGGCTAGATTTATAAAGTTGCTGACAGCCCATGATCAGGATG
>JAFUBF010000487.1 GCA_017460325.1 Clostridia bacterium
AGCCCCAGTTATCCGGGTACAGCATTTCATCCGCGGCCGTCAGTCCGGACACTTCAATGGCATGGATCTGCATTTTGCGCATGGCAATGAGACCGGCGCGAAAATCCGGTTTTTCCTCGGGGTTCGGCTGGGAGGTGATTCCCTTATAGCCGTCTCCGGTGGTTCTGGGTTTGTTGGTGTAGATTCGGGGGATGATCAGGAGACGGTCCCGGACGCGCTCATTGACCCGGGCAAGCCGCCCCACGTATTCGCAGACGGCATCTTCGTTGTCCGCTGAGCAGGGTCCGATGATGACGAGAAAACGGTCGTCTTTTCCGGTAAGGACATCGGCGATTTCCTGATCCCGTTTCTGTTTGAGAATATGGTATTCGGATTTGAGCGGGTATTCTTCCTGAATTTCCTTTGGGGTGGGAAGCATCTGTTTATATTTGAAAGACATGGGAGGGAACCTTTCTTGGTATAGACCAGCACAGGGTATCGGGTACCAGGCAATTCCTGCCCGAACAGGATGAAACCTTCGGTCTCTGTTTTCTGCGGGCAGAAAGGGCAGGAACCGAAGAATGCCTGACTAGTACTTGTTTTGGGTGGGGTTGTCAATGGAAAATCGCCAGGAAAGGTTGAAGGGAAAGGAACGTTTCAAAATGAAAACAAAACAGCGGTTCTGGCCGCTGCTTTGGTCTTTCGGAGGATGGCGGGTTTGGTCAGATGAACCGGTAACGCCGGAGATGCGGGGCCAGGCGCCCCGCGAGCAGAGCGGCCAGCCCGATTTTGATGAGGTCCCCCGGAATAAAGGGAATGACGCAGTAGGATAAACTGAGCATGAGGGACATCTTTGTGAGAAAAATAAACCACAGGGTTCCGAACAGGTAACAGGCAGTTGTTCCGACCAGCATCTGCAGGGCCATGCGCCAGAGGGGAATATTCCTGCCGGCCACCTGGCCATCCACAAATGCGCAGAGGAGATAGCCGATGAGGTATCCGCCGGTTTTGCCCAGTAACACGCCCGGCCCACCGGTCAGGGCGGTAAAGACGGGGAGGCCGATCAGGCCGAGAAGGAGGTAGACCGTTTCCGCGATGACGGCCCGTCGGCTGCCCAGCAGAATCCCGCACAGGTGAACGGCGAAAAGGGCCAGGTTGATGGGCACATACGGAAGGGGAATCTGGATCTGGGAACAGATGGCGGTCAGAGCCGCAAAAAACGCCATGATGGCGATATCCCTTGTTGTCTGCTGATGTCTGTCCATGGAGCAGCTCCTTTTCTGCAAATACGTAAACCAGTAAACGTGTAAAAGTTGACGTAACGAAGAATATCACACCAAGAACGTTATGTCAACTTTTAAAACCCGATAAGTTTACGATACAATTCAAAGGCCGGGGGAATTGCCAATTCAGATGACATCTGTTAAAATAGCCTGCGATTCTTCCCCAATACGTATAGATACGGCCGGAAGCGAATCCCACCGGGAAGGCTGGAGCATGCCCGGGACGAAAGTCCCCCGGGAAAGCGGATTACGGGGAACGGCTTCGATAACAGAAAGGAAAGTTTAGCCATGGATATGAGACAGCTGACGGCCAACGGCCTGATTGCCTGTATTAAGAACTGTTATCTGGACTGCACACTGACGCAGGAGGAGATTGCCGGAATGCTGGAAATTCCGCCGGAAAAGTCGCTGGGCGATTACGCCCTGCCCTGCTTCAGGCTCTCTCGCGTCTTCAGAAAGGCGCCGCCGGAGATTGCGGCGCGGCTGTGCGAGGCCGTGAAGGACATGGAACTGTGCGGGAAAGCGGAGGCGGTCGGCGGCTATCTCAACCTGTTCCTGAACCGGGAAAATCTGGCCAGAGGGATTCTGCAGGCCGTGATTGCGGCCCGGGGCCACTGGGGCGGCAGTGATGTGGGGAAGGGAAAGACCGTGTGTCTTGACTATTCTTCCATTAATATTGCCAAGCGTTTCCATATCGGCCATCTGTCAACGACGATGATCGGGAACAGCCTCAAGCGGATCTACGATTTCAACGGTTATACCACGGTGGGAATCAACCATCTGGGCGACTGGGGAACGCAGTTCGGCAAGATGATCTGCGCCTATAAGAAGTGGGGCGGCCGGGAGACCGTTGAAAAGGCGGGCGTCCAGGGCATGGTGGACCTGTATGTGCGTTTCCATAAGGAAGCGGAGACGGATCCCTCCCTTGAGGAAGAGGGTCGTGCCTGGTTCAAGCGCATTGAGGATGGCGACCCTGAGGCGATGGAGATTTTTACCTGGTTTAAGGAAGTCACCCTTCGGGATGCCCAGCGGGTGTATGACCTGCTGGGGGTCAGCTTCGACTCCTATGCCGGTGAGAGCTTCTATTCGGACAAAATGGGACCGGTCATTGAGCAGCTGAAAGCGGACGGCCTTCTGGTGGAGTCCCAGGGTGCCCAGGTCGTGGACCTTGAGGCCTACGGCATGCCGCCGGCCCTGATCATGCGTTCGGACGGGGCAACCCTGTATATTACCCGGGATCTGGCGGCAGCCTTCTACCGGCATAATACCTATCATTTTGACAAATGCCTTTATGTGGTGGCCTATCAGCAGAACCTCCATTTCCGTCAGCTCTTCAAGGTCCTTGACCTGATGGGCTGCAAGTGGAGCAGCGGCATGGAGCATGTGGCTTTCGGCATGGTCAGTTACGAGGGTCGGGCCCTTTCCACCCGCGAGGGATATGTGGTCTATCTGGATGAACTGCTGCAGAAAGCGATTGATAAGGCGAGAGAGATCATCGAAACCAAGAGCCCGAATCTTGAAAACAAGGATGAGGTGGCCCGGCAGGTGGGTATCGGCGCAGTCGTGTATTTCGATCTGCACAATGACCGGATGAAGGACATTGACTTCCGCTGGGAGCGGGCGCTGAACTTTGACGGGGAGACCGGTCCGTATGTGCAGTACACCCATGCGCGGTGCTGCTCCGTTCTGAGAAAGGCGGCGGATCTGACTCTGAGCGAGCCGGATTATACAGCGGTGACGGATGATGAGGCACAGGATGTGCTGATGAACCTCAGCCGTTTCCCCGAAACCGTGCGCAAGGCCATGGAGAGCAACGAACCCTCCATGATCACAAGGCACACCACTCAGCTGGCACAGGCATACAACAAGTACTATTTTGAACATCGGATCATGGAGGAGTCGGATCCTGCGGGGACGGCAGCTCGGCTCCATCTGACCCGCGCGGTCAAGGAAGTTATTGCCACCGGACTGTACCTGATCGGTGTAGAGGCCCCTGAGCGGATGTAAAAGGCCACAGGGCCCAAGCCGGCTTTGCCGGACCTGGCCCGGGATGAAAAAAACGGCAGTCGCCCTGGCCGCTGCACAAGAGGAGTGGGCAAAGTCTTCACCGGTTTG
>JAFUBF010000488.1 GCA_017460325.1 Clostridia bacterium
TCCCATTTCATCAAACTGCATATCCGCTTCCTCCGGCCAATTTCCATCCATGTCTGTTCGATCAGAAACATTCAGGGAAAGTTTTATGTACCTGATCAGGCCCGGGACGTTCTGGTCATGACCGCCACGGCACAGGGAATCCGTCCCGTTGCCAGCGTAACGGTTACATCCGTATATCCCGCCTCCCGGAAAAAATCCCCGTAACTGTTCACCGTAAACTGTCGCCTGAACCCGGCACCGGCACTGTCCACAGCCGAGACGAAATGACCGGTTCGGCCACGCCTGTCCCGGTTCATATAGGTCGGAATGATCAGCTGGCCGCCCTCTTTGCATACCCGGTTCAGTTCCCTCAGTGCCTGCATGGGGTCATCCAGGAGGTGAATCACATTGGCCGCCACCACTCTGTCAAAGGTAGCATCCGGAAAAGGCAGAGCCGTGATATTCGCCGGTTCAAACGTGATATTCCCAAAGGTCCGGCAGTTCTTCTTTGCCCGCTCCAGCATTTTCGTCGAAAAGTCCGTGGCTGTGAGTGTCCTGCATCGCGCGGCAATCACCATGCTCAGCATCCCAGTCCCGCAGGCACATTCCAGCACCTCATCCTCCGGCCGGATCAAGTCGGCCACGATCTCCCGGAGTTTATTATGGGTTTCCCGGTTGATCCCATTCACGAACAGATCGTATACACACGCTACCCTGTCCCAGAACATTACACCGTCGCCTTTCTCCCCCGCAGCTGTTTTTCGCGGTCGCTTCCCTGTTTTTTCAGCACTTGCCCGTTTTCATACCCGGATTTGCGGGTTCATCCGGCACAGAGTCCAATCCCGGAAAACAGGGCCAATCCGGGGCGTTCTCACTTGACTCCGGTCAGAAGCGCAGAGCCGCTCAGACCCATCCAGAGAGCCTCCGACGTTTCCATGAACATGCCATTCGTCGTGTCAGTCAATTCTACCCGACGGTACCCCATGTCTTCAAGCCTTTTCACAAAAGCTTTCATATCCCCGTATTTGGACCTGGAGAAAATGTCGTGCAGCGAAAATGTCCCACCTTTTTTCAGCGTACGCAGTGTCTCCAGCAGATACTGCTGCCGGTCTCCCGGGATATTGTGATAGACGTAGTTGCTGACCACCGCATCAAAGGTTTCATCCGGGAAATCCAGGTGGCGTGCATCCCCCTGCTGGAAAGAGCACTTACTTACGCCCTCGATTCTCGCGTTGTCCTCGCACAGCTTCTTGCTGAAGGAGGCATACTCCGCGCCCCACCGGTCAACGCCAATGATTTCCGCCTTCGGGTTCCGTTTGGCCACCGCAATGCCCAGCGCCCCGCTGCCGCAACCGACATCCAGACATTTGCCGCCTTCGGGCAGTTTCACACGGGCGGCCGTGCCTTCAATAATCTGGCGGGCCATCTGCCGCTTGCCATTGTAATCAAATGCCCGGTACATCAGAATCGACCAGACCGTCAGTCCGAGGCATACGACCGCTGCCACCACAAAAACAGACGTTAACACGGTTTTCAGCATCCCGTTCA
>JAFUBF010000489.1 GCA_017460325.1 Clostridia bacterium
AGGAGCATGATACCATGGGAACGGTGTATGTGCCACAGGACCGATACTGGGGAGCACAGACACAGCGGAGCTATGAAAATTTCCGCATTGGAACGGAGAAGATGCCGCCGGAACTGATTCGGGCGTTCGCCGTTCTGAAAAAAGGGGCTGCCATGGCCAATGTCCGTCTGGGAAATCTGGACAGAGAAAAGGGCGAAATTATCTGCGCGGTCTGTGATGAGATCCTTGAGGGAAAACTGGATGAACATTTTCCGCTGGCAGTCTGGCAGACAGGCAGCGGCACACAGACCAATATGAACGTCAATGAGGTCATAGCCAACCGGGGGAATGAGCGGGCCGGAACACCTCTGCTGCATCCCAATGACGATGTCAACCGCTCGCAGAGTTCCAACGACACTTTCCCGACAGCCATGAGCATCTGTGCCCTGTCTATCCTGGAGGACCATGTACTGCCGGCTCTGTCCGGGCTTGAGAATACGCTTTGCGGGCTTGCCCGGCGTTACCGGGAGGTGATTAAGGTCGGCCGTACGCATCTTCAGGACGCGACGCCGCTGACCCTGGGACAGGAAATCAGCGGGTGGGCGGCCATGCTTGAACATGATGCCCGGTATCTGAAACTGTCCCTTGAGGGACTGGGGGAACTGGCGCTGGGCGGAACGGCGGTAGGCACCGGACTGAATGCGTCGGAGGGGTTCGCGGAAACGGCGGCGGAGATGGTTTCCAGGCTGACGGGGAAAACCTTCCGTACCGCACCCAATAAGTTTCATGCGCTGACCAGCAAGGACCAGTTCGTCTTTGCTCACGGGGCAATGAAGGCACTGGCGGCGGACCTGATGAAGATCGCCAATGATATCCGCCTTCTTTCAAGCGGGCCGCGGTGCGGCATTGGCGAGCTTCTGATTCCGGAGAATGAGCCGGGTTCCTCCATCATGCCGGGGAAGGTCAATCCGACACAGTGCGAAGCGGTAACCATGGTGGCCCTTCAGGTGATGGGGAATGATACGATTATCGGGATGGCTGCTTCGCAGGGAAACTACGAGCTGAATGTGTTCATGCCCGTGCTGATCCATAACTTTCTCCAGTCAGCCCGCCTGCTTGCGGATGTGATGGACTCCTTTGAGCGGAACTGTGTGCGCGGTATTCGTCCCAATACGGGGAAGATCCGGGAATACCTCAGCCAGTCTTTGATGCTGGTGACGGCGCTCAACCCGATTGTCGGGTATGAGAACGCGGCCAAAATTGCCAAAATGGCGTACAACGAGAATCTGACCCTCCGGGAGGCAGCGATCCGGCTTCAACTGCTTGACGGGGAAACCTTTGACCGGGTTGTCCGGCCGGAAAAAATGGTGGGACAGTTCCCGGAGGAAGGCGCCGGCGACGGGCACGATGACCCGCCCGGGAAACTATCGGAGGAAGAAAAGGGCCGCATTGGCGAGTGAAGAGGTAACGTCATGTTACTGACATGGCATTTGACGGAGAAAATTGCTATACTCGTCTCCGGAAAATCCGGGACACGAAAAATCGTCAGAAGCGGCATGCCAGACCTGACGGATAATGCTTTCGTCGAACGGATGGACTTGAACAGAGACTAAAACCGCTTTCGCGGACGGAGGGAACGGATCGGCCGGGATAATCCGGACGAGCGTCGCCCGGGATCCTGATCGGGACGGTTTCAGTGTGCAAATACAGGAGAGTGAGATAATGATTGAACAACTTTCAACGGAACTCATGGTATCGGAGGGACTGGTTATCGCCTATCTGGTGGTGACGTCTCTGGTGATCATTATGGGGATTGTGGCCCTTGTCATGCGGCTGCTGGTTTTCTTCCGCTACACCAGGGCGAATAATACCCCCATTGAGTGCAGCATGACAGGCATTGAGGCGGCCTGCTATGTGCTGGATAAGTCCGGCCTTGAGCATATCAAGGTAAGGCGGGCCGGGGTTATCCGGGAGGGAATCTTCGGGAACTACTACAATGTGCTGACAAAGACAATTTATCTGCGTTCCTGGCTGGGAAAGATTGACAAGAAGCGTACGGTTACCTCGGTGGCCCTGGGCGTACAGAAAGCGGCTCTGGCCAGACTTTGCGAGGAAGGCGATGAGAAAACCAAACTGCGCGGCCGTCTGTTGCTGATCGGAATTTTCGGTCCGCTGCTGTTCGTGCCCATACTCATGGGCGGTATGGCGATAGACTACTTTCTGTTCAAGGATACCTCCATTGTTTCCGCGATCTGTCTGGCGGCGGACGGTCTCCTTCTGGTTGCCGGTTTTGTGG
>JAFUBF010000490.1 GCA_017460325.1 Clostridia bacterium
ATGAGCGAACTTTCCTCACTGGTTTCGGGCTCCCACTTGATGACGTCCACCGCCACGTTGCTGATGATTCCGCCTCTTCTGCGTCTTCCCGTCATCTCAGTATCTGTAATCGCCATTTTTTTGCCTCCATTTCGGACTGTCACATCCTGTTTAAACCCAGATCGGTCTCCGGTTTGTTATCCGGATGTTTCAGGTCAGTGCTGGAAAATGCTCTGCATTGACCCGTCGTGCTGACCATTTACGACGCTCTCCTACTTCTCTACTTCAATTGTGAGCGTTCCTTCGCCGGTTCTGCTGTCTGTATCCTTCACAATTTTTGTTTTTCCGGTTTGAAGGTCCAATATTTCCCATGTAATTTCCAACGCCGTTATTTTATCAAACTTTTTATAAATATCTGATCTAATCGAGGCCGTTTGTGCCTGGACTATATCAAGAATTTCCTCTTCAGTAAACGAGGTTTCAATTTTATAACGAACAATACCAATGCAATCACCCGGCGTATCAGTCCGGTCATTGGAAATCACAGATGATGATACGTACTTAATAAGACCACTCGTAAAAGAAACAACAAACTCTTTAAATGGCTCTCTAAGTTCATATTCTATCGATGGTACTATCCTTATACCTTCTTCAGAAATGTCCGGGGAAACACGGCTCTGATTCCCTGAAAGGATGAGTATGACGATAAACACAACGGCCATGAAGAGGAATAACCCAAACAGCAGTATATTCTCCTGGGGAACCGGCAATTTTCTATCTGTATTCTGGACGGGTATCACCGTCTCGTTCGTGTAATTTCTTTTTCTCTTCATGTCCTCCACCTCCCAATCAGATCGAAATTAAGAACATTCCCTGTTTACCTGTAACCGGGCATCGCAACTTCCTGCAGTGATTCGTAACAGGTATTTTCACATGATCCTCAGACTGAGGAATCACATCATCCTTTCACTTTCCCGGTAAAGCACCGGCCTGATCCGTATGCATAATATGAACCGGAACTTGTATTCATGATGTTCTGTCTTCGTTCACCCGTTGTTGAATCGCCTCAACGGATGCAGACCTCACAGGGTTCATATCCGGTTACATCAAAAATCCGCTTCACGCCACGTCGGGAACGGATGTATTCGCAGTTCCGTTTATGGTACTTGCTCCCCGTTCTTGTCACGTAATACCCGATGTCCGCGAAAGACCAGACGGCAAAGCCGGCCATCAGCAGCGCCATAACCAGAGCGACGCAGATCCAGCGTCTCCGCATCCAAACCCTTGTCCTTGTCATGAGTGACGGATTCAAAAGGTAATGGGTAAACTCATTCGCCTGGTATTCATGTCCGATATTGTAATTGCTTTCCCCCGGATTCATCAGGTGCCCGCAGGCAACGTGCCCGAGTTCATGGGCCAGTACTTTCCTTTTCTCCGTCTCATTAAGGCGTCCGTCGACAAAGACCAGACGAATCGAACCGGATGAATAGGTGAACGCACCACCGGCGGTGAACGCTTTGAGGTTCAGTTCCTCAATCAGACGGTCCGCGCCGGCCGACGTCCCATACTCGATGACATCATACCCGTAATCTTTCAGGACAGCCTTCAAGTCAGCAACAGTCACCCTGTCCGTTTTCATCCGGGCCAGGATCTGACTGGCCTCTTTTCTTTCGTCATTGACTCTGTTCATGTGATTCTTTTCTTTGCTCTTCCAGCACTTCACGAATCAGGGCTTTCAGATGGTCATCCGAAGATTCGACATGCCCGATACCGTTATAGCTTTTTACAACCTCACTGTCCCGGTTACCCGAGCATCGGTCCAGTTCCACGCCGATGATGGCCTTCACCGTCGCAATTCCCCGGGCATCCAGCTTTTCCATTTTACTGACAAGGGAATAGTACTCGCCGTTTATCTGGCTGATTTCATCATTGAAAACCTGCCGGATGCCAAGCAATCTGCAGATTTTCATCACAAAATCAAACGAGGAACCGCCAACCCCCTTATAAAGTGACGTATTAATCGTCCCGTAGGGGATGCCGGTCTGCGCCGCAAACGCCTTTACGCCTCCGTACTGCCGTTTGATTTCCTTCTTGATCAGATCTGTTAAGTTATCCATACCGACCCACTCTTTCCATTATACAGGCTGTGTATCCGGATGCTGTCTTCCGGATACACGTTCTATTATATCGAGATTTCAAAATTATGTAAATCAAATTTTTGAAATTTCAAAAATTATCAGGTTCACGGCTTTTCAGACAGTTCAATGCACGTCATTTGAAAGACATTCTTTTTCAGATGCAATTCCAGTTCCAGTCAGTAATCTCTCCAGATACGTCGTTTACAGGCGGAACATCGGGCTCTCCGTTACGAACAGGATCCATTCTGTCAGGTAAGTCCCTTTTTTCTCTGACGGAATGGTCCGTCAAAGGCTTCCCCGTCTTAACACATCCTGACAGATGTGCCGACAGACCACTTTCGGGAGAACAACAGACAGACCTTCCCCCGAAAACAGGACATTATTCCGCGCGGATCCCGATGCAAAGATGACCAACTCGTTCCTGAGCGCACCTGTGCCCGGCCACCTTTCTTCCCTGCCCGAAGGCCCCAACGGGGTCCTGGCGAAACACCGGCTTCATCAACATCCCGGTGACTCGAAAGCCTCTCCCCTTCCCAGGAATCACAGATCCAGGCCTGCGACATCCTTCCATTGACAGATACAGCCCTGTCCCTCCCGGATCTCCAGTTCCTTCCCTATGACAACCGCCTTCGCATCGTCTCCGTGGCCAATCTCCCGGGTGACGGCGATTGGCGTATTGGGGTGCGCGTATTCCCTGACCAGGGTGAGGATGTCCGGAACACAGTGATTTTGCTCCATGACGGTAAAGGTGCCGAGGATGATTCCGCTCACCTTTTCAAAGGCTCCCAGCTGTTTCAGCTGCGCCAGGTAGGTCGCCATCTGGGGCACCTTCCCGCCGAAGGCTTCAAGGAGGAGGATCCGGCCCTCAAGGGACGGGAAATACCGGGTGCCCGCCAGTTTCAGGAAACATCGGATGTTCCCGCCCACCAGGATGCCGTGCATGGCACTTCCCTGAGCAAACACAAAGGTCGGGGAAAACAGTTCCTGTCGGTTTTGAAACCGTTGCCTCTGCAGGTTCTGCGCGTCTCCCGTGGCCAGAAACCTCACCTGATAAAGCACTCCCGCTTTTCCCGTCATCGTGTAGATGGCATTGATGACCGTGGTCAGGTCGCTATAGCCCCAGAAAGTGGCCCCGCTTGCGGCAATGGCCCCGTAATCCAGCTCATCCAGGATCTGGTTGGCCAGATCGCCGCCGGAGATATCGTAGATCTCCCGGATCTCCGGATCTGTGAACATCCGCATCAGCTGGCCGGCCTTCTCCCGGGGCGTGCCGGAAAAGACAGATCCCGGCTGTTCATAGAGGCAGGTGCTCATGACCGGCTCCAGCCCCAGTGACCGGAGGAACCTGACCAGCTTCCCGTCCTCCGGCCGGCATGAACTTCGCCGGGCATCCGAGCATGCCACAATCCCGATCTTACTCATCTCTGTCATTCACCCTTTCACCGCTGTGCACTCGCCTTGTCGCCTTCTCTGTGGCTTTTATCCTGGACAAAGTTCATCTCACCCAATGCCCGGATCTCTCAGGTCCCGCGAAAAAGTCTTCGTACAAATCCGGCAATGTCCCGGCCCGGTCCCGGAAACAGAGTATCGTCTCCGGATTGCCCGGCCAGTCCTGCCGTTTTCCTGCCTGAGCATGGGCAATGCATCCGGGGCTCCCGGGCAATAAGCAAATCCCTCCTGCCGGTCCTTGTGCCTGTCTGTCCATGACAAGTTCTTGCCTGACAGAGCGCTTCTGAGTATTCGGGATATATGAGACCAAAGGGCCGTCTGCCTCGGGGCGCTCCGGTCAGTACCCACCCGTTTTTCTCTGTGGACCGTCCATATCCCGGTTTGTGGGCATTTTTCATTCCAAAAGAAACAACTCTCGAGCCCCGGAAGCGGAAAACATCCGAGTCGGATTCTGTGATCTTGGCCATCCACGAATTGCGCGACATCCCACAGTCTCCGGGTAAGGGGTGAAGCCCGGGATCGTGCCGTGAACCTTTAGGAATCCGCTTTTTTAGCGAAGCCGTTGAACCACGCCCGCTCCTCAAACTGCATTTTGGCCGGGGCTTTCGGTTCGGTTTCGGCCTTCCCCACGGGCAAAATGCAGACAAGTTCAACCTCATCCGGGACACCCAGGATTTTCGCCATCTTTGCGCCGATCCTGTCCCTGTCTGTGATATGTCCCTCGATCCAGCAGCTCTGGTATCCGAGGTCACAGATAGCCAGCAGCATGTTCTCAATGGCCGCCGAATAATCCTGGACGCTGAAGCATCTGTCCCTGTATGCGATAATCTTACGGGTCAGGACACAGATCATGGCCGGAGCCGTTTCACATACGGGCGGATCAATAACGTCCTTAAGCCTTGCCAGGATTTCGGGATCATCCACGGCAATCAGGCTGGTCGTCTGTTTATTGCACCCGGAGGGCGCCGCCAGACCGGCCTCCAGGATGGCCGTAAGGTCCGCTCTTGGCACCGGGTCCGGCTTATATGTTCCGCGATAGCTGTGTCTGTTTCGAATCAGTTCCAGCATGCCCGGTTCCTCCTTTGCTGCTTTGGCATTGACCGTATGATCGTCAGGGGACGTTGTCGGGCAATCCGGCGCAGCCCCGACCTCCTCAAACGCCGCTTCGGCATTAACTGCATGATTGGTATTGGACATTGTCGGACAATCCGCCATAGACCCGGACCACTCTCCTGACGTTGCTTCGGCCTTCGGCACTGGATGACTGGTATCGGACGCTGTCGGACAATCCGGTGCGTCCTGGGGCCGCTCCTCCAGGGACATCACGTAGATCTGACAGGGATTGGCCGCATCCCACAGATCCGGGAACACTTCAAATTCCCGGAAACCCACGCTCAGGTAGAAACGGTTGGTTCGGTCATAGTCCGGATAGATGCCCATCCAGACGGTCTTCACCTGCAGAAATGCATATCCGGTCCCGGCAAAGGTTCTGGCTGCCTCAATGAGGCGCCGGCCGATTCCCTGACGGTGGCAGCTTTTCCTGACGCCCATGACGGCCACCTCGACCGTGGCCGCTCCGGTCTCCCGGAGGCACAGGAATCCGGCGGTCTTCCCCTTCGCGACGGCCCGGAAAAAGACCTGGTCCGCACTCTCACGGATGTACTTTTCCCGGGTCTCCGGAATCTCAAACCAGTCTGTCAGGTCCTCCAGTACCTCCCGGGCAATCTGCATTTTCCTGTCCCGGTCCAGCACCCGGAGGACACAGGGCATTTCCCTGTATTTCTCCAGCCGGTAAAGACGTTCCCCGTCCACTGCCTGGATCCCGTCCCTGTACGTATACCCCATTCGGAGGTAGAAGGGCAGGCCGGTCAGGGAGGCCGGGACTTCAATCCGCTTTGCCCGGATGGCAAATTCATCCTTTTCCAGGGTTGCGACGATGGCCCGACCAATTCCCCGGCGCTGAACTGCCGGCAGGACAAACAGGGTAAACAGGCTGCTCTCCTCCGTGCTGTCCCAGTACGGGCCTATCGCCCCACATCCCACAAGAGTTCCGTCCTGCTCCGCCACATAAAAGTGGGTCCACTCCGCCCGTTTTCGGACATGGTCCGGCGTCATTCTCCGGATCAGTGTCTCAATCTCCTCTGCCGGGTAATCCCGGGCATTCGATTCCCGAAGCGTCGCGGCGATGAGTCCGGACACTGCCCCGGCATCCGCGTCTTTAAATCTGCGTATGTTCATGTTCCCCTCCCGGTGTCAATGGACAATGTCAGGATTCCGGGCAAGTTCCGGCCTTAGTGGGCAATCCAGTAAACCAGGTAGCTGATGCCCGCCGTGATGGCCAGCAGCGCCACTGCCCAGAACACCGTCTTGAAAATGGACTGGTTATGGACACGCAAAAACGGATACGGACCATCCACAATGCGAAGGGCATTCAGGGTAAACAGGATCAGGCCGTACACAAACGTCACAATGACGGGCAACCAGATGGCCTCAGGGCCGCAGTGATGTTCAAAAAAGATGTAGGAAATCGTTCCAATGATGGGACACAGCAGATGGTGGTACGGGCCGTTTCCGGTAAACAGCAGGTAATTCGGGTCGCCGCCCATGGGAATCAGTACAAACAGGGTCACCAGGAACGTCAGGATCAGCATACAGGTGCTGAGATACCGCAGTGAGGCGATCCACGGCTGATGTCCCAGAATCAGCAGAAAAAAGACAGACGCCGTACACACCAGATTGGACACCTGCGTGTAAAAAGCCAGAGACATCCATCTCCTTCTGGGCAGACTGTACGACAGTCCCCTTGCCTCCAGTGCGACGAGAATAAAAGCCAAAATTCGATCCATTTTTCAGTCACCTTCCATTTGTTGATCTGCGGCATCGGGACCACTCGTCTGTCCATCTGCCGTCGGGGTATTGGGCACGTCCAGTTGTGGCAGGAACCCTCTCCTCACGCCATTGGTCCTGTGATTCGTACCCGTTTTTCTGTGGTGGGTTTTTCGGCATCTTTGGGCGCAGTTCAGGCAGGAACGGGCCAGACCCGATGTTCCCTTGCTGAGTTCCAGCATGGATCCGCCTGTCCCTCTTTGACGCTCCAGTGCACACCGACCAGTGTTTGCCCCAATCCCTGTCCGCTTATCCGGATGTGCTGTCTGGAATGCCGGCATTGCGCCTCCTCAGGGGATCTGTGCCCGAGTATTTGCCATCCATGGACATCCCCATTCCCCGGTCTTCTCCGCTTCAGTCCCCATCTGCCTTCACCCGGATGCGTGCGCTGCAACTGAGGAAATGCACACACCAACCAGGGGAAAACTCGCCGGTTTCGCTGCCGGATAAAGTCCGTGTCCACATGCCCGGCATTTGTCCGGATGGGCCATCCCTGCCGCGTTTTCTCAAAACCGGATGTTTCCCAGTTCCCGCTGGCTTCTTATGCCTCAAAATCCGTTCTCATTATAACCCTGAATCCCGGTAACGTCGATCCCTCCCCCGGATGTTCCCTGTGCCATTTTCGCCGGAACGGCTGCCATGATCCGCTCAACTCCGGGCATCCCCGCATCCTTCGCCCTCGATCCGAAGGCGTGCCCTGTGCACCGGTCCATCCAAGAGTGTCCTTTATCCTTCATACGGTCAATGCCAAAGCAGCACGAAACGGGCATGTCCCTGCCCAAGGCCGGGGGCCTTCCGGCCATTCCCGGCGGGACAGTTCCGTCGGCGCGGAATTTCCGGCAAAATCTGCCCCTTCAAAGCCTTCCCTCATCGGGTTCAGGGGGCTCTGCACACGTTTTGTAACATTACCTGTAAGTATACCTTTATTCGTCCTTTGAAGTCAAACATGACGTGCTTAATATTTTAATCATCTTAGGGGTAATTTTTTAAGTTTTTAAAATTTTATCCGTTTGCACAAATCACTCCTCTGCTTTTTGTCTGTTTTTACCACCGTTTCAAAGGAGTGGGCAAAGGTTGCACCGGTATGTCAAACGTTGTCCCATATCAATCATACGATGCCGAAAGCCCGGGCAACATGAAAGGTACCTTCCCTGTTTCCCGGGCCAACGGCCTTCAGGCAGATCTCGCTTTGCGTGTCAATGTCCGGTCTGGCATCCCGGAATTTGTCCCGTTCATTCGCCGGGCATTGGCTTTTCTCCACTCCCCTCCCTGATGTGGCTGTCCGGGGATTGGGGATGGTTTCCGGCTGCCCCGAAACTGTTCTGCGGGATGGACCCGGAGAGGACCGGCCCCGTCCCTGCCGGGCTGTTGCTGAAACCGGCAGGCAACGGTCCCGGTGCGGATCCGGTCAGGGCCTGCCGGAAGAAAGCGTGGGGAAAATTTCTCTTTTTCCATGGTATGGCATTTGGCCAGGGACTTGTCACGGTTTGAATCGGCTTTTCCGTGTTCTTTTTGGCTCAACCCCTTGCCCTTTTGACGCAGGAATGGTAGGATAGCCGGGTATCGCAGCGCCGAAGAGGAAACCGTAAGAAGTCCGGCGCTTCATTTGTGTGAGGTGTGTCATGAAAGAATATGTTATGGGCAACGGGGCCATTGCCCTCGGCGCCCTGGCCGCCGGGGTGAGTCTGGCCTCCGGCTATCCGGGGACACCGTCCTCGGAAATCATCGAGACGGTGGCCAGATATCCCCATGCCGGCCTGCATGTGGAATGGTCGGTCAATGAAAAAGCCGCGCTGGAGGTGGCGGCCGCCGCCGCGTACAGCGGCGCCCGGGCCCTGGTAACCATGAAACAGATGGGCCTGAACGTGGCCTCGGATCCCCTGATGGCCCTGGCCTATATCGGCGTCAAGGGCGGTCTTGTGATCGTCAGTGCCGATGATCCCGGTCCCATCTCCTCCCAGACTGAGCAGGACACCCGGCGTTTCGCCGGTTTCTGCCGCATTCCCGTATTTGATCCCGCTTCCCCCGAGGAAGCCTTCGACATGATTCAGGAGGCGTTTGACTACTCGGAAAGATACCGCACGCCCGTTCTTTTCCGGCCCACGACCCGGGTCTGCCATGCGTATGCCTCCATTACGGTCCCGGATGAATTCGCGCCCCGGCCGTATGAGGGGTTTATCCGGGATCCCGGCTGCTGGGTGATCTTTCCCAGGCTGTCCTATGTCAGACACGGAATCATGGAAAAGCGCAATCAGGAAATCGCAAAGGAGTTTTCCGGCTGCCGTTTCAACACCGTGGAGGGCACCGGCAGTGAAAAGGCGGTTTTCGCCTCCGGCGTCAGCTATGCCTATGCCAGGGAGTGCCTGAAGAACCATCCGGAGGTTCGGCTTGTCCGGATCGGCACCCCCTTCCCCTTCCCGGAGGATTTTGCCCTTCAGGCCCTTTCCGGCGTAAAGGAAGTCATGGTGCTGGAGGAACTCAGCCCCTTCGTGGAGGAGCAGCTCCTGATTCTGGCCGGCAGGCACCATCTGCCGGTGAAAATTTCCGGAAAACTGGATGGGTCCGTTCCGCATAACGGAGAAAACAGCGTTGAGCTCTCCGCCTGGATTCTCGGGAAGTTCCTGGATCTGCCGCTGCTCCTGAAATCGGCGGACCTCACCGGCGCCCCGGCACTGCCCATCCGTCCGCCGGTCCTCTGCGCAGGCTGCCCCCACCGGGCCTCCTTTTATGCCGTCAAGCGGGCCGTTCACGGCCAAAAGGCTTTCTTCTGCGGGGATATCGGCTGTTATACCCTCGGCAATGCCCAGCCCCTGGACATGGTGGATACGTGTCTTTGCATGGGCGCCGGAATTACCATGGCCCAGGGCCTGGCACATCTGCATCCGGATGCACTGTGCTTTGCCTTTGTCGGAGATTCCACGTTCTTCGCCTCGGGAATGACCGGTGTCGTCAACGCGGTTCACAATGAAGCGGATATCATTCTCTGTGTTCTGGACAATTCCACCACCGCCATGACGGGGCACCAGCCGCATCCCGGAACCGCCCGCAACATGATGGGCCATCCGGTGGAACCGGTGGACATTGCCCGGGTTCTTAAGGGCATCGGCGTCCAAAAGGTCTTGACCATTGATCCCCTGGATCTGGATGCCGCCATTCAGGCGGTCCGGGACTGCGCAAAGGAGAAGGGCGTACGGGCCATCATCTTCAAATCTCCCTGCATCGCCCTGTTCCGTCCCACGGGAAAATGCACCGTGAATCCGGACCTTTGCATTTCCTGCAAAAAATGCATCCGTGAAATCGGCTGCCCCGCCCTGATCGCCTCAGAAGGCGGTGTCCGGATCGATCCCAATCTCTGTACGGGATGCGGACTGTGTGCCCGGATCTGTCCCGTGGGCGCTATCGGAGGTGAAAAGCATGAATAAGGATATCCTGATCTGCGGTGTCGGCGGCCAGGGCACCGTTCTCGCATCTAAGATTATCGCTGCGGCCGCCATGGAGGAGGGTTACCCCGTCCATTCGGCGGAAACCATCGGCATGGCCCAGCGGGGTGGCTCCGTCACCAGCCATGTCCGGATCGGAAATGGCGCCTTTTCTCCCCTGATTCCCTTTGGCGGTGCGGATATGATCCTGGCCTTTGAACCGGCAGAGGCTGTCCGGAATCTCCGGTATCTGAGTACGGAGGGCGTCACCGTGGTGAATACCTCCCCCACCCCGCCGGTCACCGAGTCCCTCCGTCCCACCGGTTACGACGGTTCGGAAATGGTCACCTGGCTTAAGGATCAGTGTTTCTGCATTCCCGTAAACGGGGAGGAAGTCTGCAAACCCTTTGGATCCGCAAAGTTTTTCAATATCATCCTGCTGGGCATCGCGGCCGGCTCCGGCCATCTGGGCCTGTCCCGCGAAAGCCTGCTGAATCAGATCCGGAATCATGTCCCTTCCCGCTTCCTGGATGCCAATCTGGCCGCCTTTCAGGCAGGCCTGCAGCTCGGTGAGCAGGCATGCCAGGCGGAAGATAAAAAGTGAGGTTATGTACCAATGAAAATTAATGCCACTCAGCTCTCCCAGGTAAACCGTCAGATCCGCCGCATCCTCGACAGCGGAAACTATTACAGCCAGGTCTATAAAAAAGCCGGCATTACCGGCGTCTCCACCCCGGAGGAGTTCGAAAAGATCCCCTTCACGGACAAGGCAGATCTGCGCAATGCCTATCCCCTGGGCATCCAGGCCGTGCCGGATGAACAGGTCGTCAGGATTCATTCCTCCTCCGGCACCACCGGAAAGCCCGTCATTAGTCCCTACACCGCAAAGGATGTGGCGGACTGGGCGGAAATGTTCGCCCGCTGTTATGAAATCGCCGGCATTACCCCCGGGGACCGGATTCAGATCACGCCCGGTTACGGCCTGTGGACTGCGGGCATCGGCTTCCAGGCCGGTTGCGAGCGTCTTGGAGCCATGGCGATTCCCATGGGCCCCGGAAACACCGAAAAACAGCTGCAGATGATGATCGATCTGCAGTCCACCGTCCTGTGCGCCACCTCCTCCTATG
Source organism: Clostridia bacterium (assembly GCA_017460325.1). Classification (GTDB taxonomy): domain Bacteria; phylum Bacillota; class Clostridia; order Christensenellales; family Aristaeellaceae; genus Ventricola. Next base: position 10,999 of record JAFUBF010000490.1, read on the forward strand.
CCCTGCTGCTGGCTGAGGAAATCAACCGCCGGGGCCTGAAGGATAAGATCTGCCTGCGCAAGGGGATTATCGGCTCGGAGCGGTGGAGCGACGCCAAACGGAACTATATCGCCCGGGAACTGGGCATTGAACTGTACGACATCTACGGTCTTACGGAGATCTACGGCCCCGGCATCGGCATCAACTGCCCGGATCAGACCGGGATGCACATCTTTGATGATTTCCTCTATACCGAGATCATTGATCCTCAGACCGGAGAGGTGCTCCCGGACGGAGAAGAGGGCGAAATTGTCATCACGACACTGGTCAAGGAAGGCGCTCCCCTGATCCGTTTCCGTACCCATGACCTTTCCCGGATCATTCCGGGAGAATGCTCCTGCGGGCGTCATTTCCCCAGGCTGGATACCATCCGCGGCCGCAGTGATGACATGTTCAAGGTGCACGGGGTCAATATGTTCCCCAGTCAGGTGGAGGAAATCCTGGGGCTGGTGGACGGAATCTCCAGCGAGTACAAAATCGACATCGCCCACGACGAGAGCACCAACCGGGACATCATCATGGTCACCGTGGAAGCAGAGGGGCGGGTCAATTTCCAGCAGGCCGGTGAACAGGTCCGACAGCTTTTCAAATCACGGATGCATGTAACCCCCAAGGTGGTTGTGGTATCGATCAACACCCTGCCCCGTTCGGAGAAAAAGACCCGCAGGGTTTTCGACCATCGCAGCGAATAATCCCCGAGCCCCTTACGCCATCCCTCCGGGAATCCTTTACTCTTCCTGTCACCGGGAACATCATCAGTAAAGGTTCCTGAGGGAGGCGGAAGGGATGCTCCCGCAGGATGGCCTGCATGAGCCGCCCGGAAATCGGAGGATCACCGGCTCAGTCCCTGCACGGAAGACTTGATTTCTTCCCGGATAGCAGCAAAAATCGCCCGGACTAAAACTGTCCGGAAAAACACTGCAGACAATTGCTGTTATTCACAAGCCGACATTCTCTGAAAGGCAAAATCAGGAAATGCGATTCTGTAAATCCATAAGGGGGAAAAACCTCAGGCAGCTTCTGCCATAAACCGCCTGTACAATTGACTGATAACAGCCGGATAAACAGACCGGAGGAGGAGTGGGCAAAGGCTGCACCGGTTTGTCAAATCATGTCCCATATCAATCATACGGTGCCGAATGCCAAGGCAACATGAAAGGATGCGGGGAGGATTATGGAAAAAATTAACGAGGTCCTGAAGCGTTGCCTCTCTTATAAAGACGAAACAGTATGGTTTACATTCACGCAGGAAACAGCTGATTCCCCGCCTGACAAAATTGGAGAGTATATTTCTGCTCTGTCCAACGGTGCCGCGATGAGCGGAGAACCTTTTGGATACATGTTTTGGGGAGTTCATAGCAGGGCGCATAAGCTGAACGGTACAAAGTTCAACTTTCAAAAAGATATTGCCGAGGATAAAAGTGAACCTCTTCAGCATTACATAAACAGGAATCTGTCGCCTTCTGTTTCTTTCAAGTTCGAAGAAGATGTGATTAAAGGAAAGCGAGTGGTCGTGCTAAGCATTCCCTCAGCACAGATTTATCCAACAGCATACAAAGGTAAACGTTACATTCGAACAGGATCAGGCATAGAGAAGATTATACGACATCCGGAACGTGAGGCAGCCCTTTTCCAGATTCTGAACGAAAAGAAAGCACCAACTGATAACTGGGAGCTTCAAATTTCAAAGTTCCATTTAAGACCGGCCTTGTCGCGCCGCGACAGTATGTCAAATATGAGCATGGAAATGCCACGGTGCCGAAAGACCGTACTACGGCTCATAAAGCGACTCTGCCGCCACTGCGACAGTCAGGCAGATCCAGGACTCAAGACAAAGCAGCTCCGACTAAAGACCAGCATTGAGACCCACAAAGGAGTTGTCCTGCCGCAAAGCGACAGTTTGTCAAAGTCAGGCCTCGTGCAATTGCTGCTCCGGCAACTGACAACTGTGAGGCCTGCAAAGGAGCGTTTTTGATGCTGACGCATCGTTTTGTCAAACAGTGGGCCAATGACGAAGCTCCTGTATCAAATTGAAAAATTGACGCCCAGAAAGGTGAACAATGGAATGAAGAAAAAAAAGATATCCTGGAGCAACAGATATAAACGTTTTTTTCTGAGTGAACATACAGCCTTAATTGCAGCATTAGTGAGCATCCTGCTCATGCCTGTTATCTATTTCTTTGGCAAACGCTCCGGAAGCCTCGACGGCGCAGGGCTATATGATCTGCTGATGCGTCTCTTGCTGATTTGCACGCTGTTTTATGCGCTGAAACGGCATAAGCTTTTTCTTATCCAGGCTGCTACAGTAGGACTGCTGTTCTGCATGCTTTGTACCCAGTCGCAATATGCCCTGGGAAAACTGGCAAATCAGGATTCGGAAGTCTATATCATCATGGGCCTGCAGGGGTTTGTTTTTCTGGCAGTGGAACGGATGCTGTTGTTTATTCAGTCATTTATTTGCGTCAGCCACTTTATCATTCATGCAGCGAGACGACAGGAAGCCGTTCGGGTTTCTCTCAATCAGGTATCCATTCTTTTCCTTCTGGCCCTTGTGATTATCCAGTTGATTATCGCGCCGATTCTGACTTTTGAACCGAACTACATCTATTATATCTGGACACTGCATCTGGATGAATTGTTTATTTTTATTCTTGTTGCCTGCGCAGAGCTGATTCTAATGATTGATCAGTGGGAATATACAGGAGTGTGATAGCATGAACGGAAACAAACCTAAGGCTGTATGGTATCTGTTTACGACCATGCTGTCTATTTTCAGCATATGCACCATTCTTATATTTGATGGTTACAACTGGCCATTCTACGCGGTTACAGCAAATGCAATCATATCACTGCTCGGACTGGTCGTCCATGTCCATTTTGATGTGCGCCATCATAAACATCCGGCCATGCTCGTGGCGCGCATCCTTTTGCTGCTGAATTCCATTTCTGTTTTTATCATGATTGCGTTCAGTCTGTTTATTCTATTGAGCCAGTACCATAATCTTCTCAGTCCGGATGCGAAAGTCTCTTCTCTTTCAGAGATAGAACAACTTTCCTCAGCGTCCGAAAAAGATGTCCTTTTACTGGAGACAGACGATCTGTACATCTATTATGCAGACTATGGCAGTCTCTCTTATGCGACAGACAAAAGACCGTCCAAGGATGACCCGGACAATCTAATGTGTGTGGCAGCCGCGTTCCAGGGCACTTATCAACTGGATTTCAACCATGATAATATCGTAGGCTGGCACACTTCCGGAGGCAAGCTTGAGCGAGGGAAACCGCAGGAAAAACTGGGAGCGATTACCTACGTAGATGGAACTGCGCGCATCTGGAATATCGAGGAGGCGGAGGAAGCCGTTAAATACGCCTCTGAACATGGAGGAATCGGATTTCAGCAATTCATTGTCCTTGATGATGGACAGCGCGGCGGTCACAAAAGCAATGAATTCCGATGCTATCGGGTACTTGCGGTTATAAACGGCAAAGCATGTATCATCGATTCACGTACACAAATGCATTATGATGATTTTATAAAGGCGCTTAGTGACCTCGGCGTTCAGGATGCACTGTACTGCGATATGGGAAGCGGATGGAATTATTCCTGGTATCGCGGCGCAGATGGGAAGCCTGTCGATATTATCGGTATTCCGTGGCCATTTTCCCACAACTGGCTTGTATTCCGGAGATAATCGTGAAACCAATGCTCCTCATCTCAACGTAAAGTGCCGGCTGGAATCACTCATGATGCCGAAATGCACCAGGCAAAGTCATCCCCCTTTTCGCTCTTCCGGTGCCCCGGGCTCATAACCAGGGAATCTTCCGGCAGATGCCGGCCGCAGGCCTGTAAGCACAAATGAAAAGCAGAGGCAAACCGGACCACTGCCCACTTGTCTGGACAGTGGTCCTATTATTATAGCCTTATGCGAGCAAATTTGGTACACGCAATGTGCTTCTTCTTTCCGTTCCCGTATCGTTTCCGTCCTACAGTTGGCTCAAATAATGTCCAGCTTTTGGCTCAAATAAAGTGCTGGATGACA
>JAFUBF010000491.1 GCA_017460325.1 Clostridia bacterium
CTTTCTCTGTGGCTGGAAGATTTTGACCTTGACGGCCTGAAGGTATCTGTTACAGACCGAGGAGAACTGGAAAACCTGGCAGAGATCAAGACAGTACACAGCCCAAGGAAGCTGGATTGCACACAGGAACTGGCAGACCTGTTCATGAGATATGTCTGCGAAGTCCATACCTGTGACATCAATACAAACCATGTGTTCCTGAAGCTGCGGGGAGAAAATGCCGGAAAGCCGATGGATTATACGGACGTGGACAATCTCTTCCGGACACTCCGCAAAAAGACTGGCATTCAGATCACTCCGCATGTATTCCGCCATACTTCCCTGAGCCTGCTTTACGCAGACGGCTGGGCACCGGAACTTTTGCGGATCCGCGCCGGCCATAAAAACATCTATACGACGATAAACACATACATCCACCCTACGGAGGAGGAACTCACCGCGGCGTTTCATAAAGCGGCACCTCACCTTTCCAGGTCTGACCTGAGCAGGAAAGAAGGTGATGCGTGATGGCAAGGTATAACAGCACTTCATTGGCGATTGCGGAAGAGGCTGCAGCGCAGGACTGTTTCTCAGAAGTCGAAGGATATCTCTCATCGGAAGACGGATACTGGTTGTCTCATGACATTTGGATGAAGGATTCAGCGGTGTTCGCTAAACGGGGAATCAGTCTGGATGGCACCAGAGGGGATGTTATCGCTGATTTCAGCACAGTTCCTGCCGGACGGGTGAGAACGGAACTGAAGTACTATGCGCTCTGGTCCCTCAGCATGAAGACGATCTCCGCCTCAACGTTTACCCTGAACTACCGGCCGGCAATAAAAGACCTTGGCGAACTCCTTCAGGCCAGAGGATATACACAGGGACTCACCGAGGCCGTTCTTACAGAAGAGGAACTGTCCGGTGAAGGCTGTGCGGAATTCCGCAAAGACACCATACTTTGGATCCTCAGCAAGGCCAAAAGTATCCTGGCAGACATTTACGACATCAGGGATGAAACGGAGAAAGATGTATGGAGAGCGTTGCGGATCCCCGGCGCAAGGCTTTCGGCAGCGCAGAAGCGGGCAAAGCCGACGCTTCGGTTTACAGATATCCCTGATTTCTATAAGGAAGCAGTAAAGCGATATCTGCGACGTATGGTAGTCAAGCGGAGCTGGTCGCATTGCTCTGAGATGCTTCGCTATGTAAGGACATTTTTTCGGCTGTTCTATGAAAACCGGTATGAAGACGGGTTCCTCAAGAACTTGAACCGGTTTGATATCGAAAAGTATCTGGAGTGGATCGCGGAGGCATATGAGGATGATAACGCCACGTATACCAGCAAAGCAGTTTCTTTCATCCGAGAATTTCTTGATTACATACAGATGGCGGAATACCCGGAAGCACCGGAGAAGGACGTATACAGGCTGATTTTCGATGACGACATTCCCAAAAGGGAACGTCCGGAAGATACATTCGAGAAAATCAAATATATCCCGGAACCTGTCCGTATTCAGCTGGATGCAAACGTATCGGCGATTGAACCGGAAGAGATGCAGCCGCTGTATGTCCTGCTTCGCGAAACCGGGTGGAGGGGCACGGATGTCCTGAATCTGAGGTATGATAACTGCCTGGATTATGTTTGGTACAAAGAGGAAGAAAAATACGTTCCCTATCTGTGCGGCGAGATCACCAAAACAGGGATACCGCTCCTGAAGATTCCAATCCGCGAGGATGTGGCAGAAATGATTGAAGGCCTTAAGAAGGAGGCGGCCGCCAAAAGCACGGAACGGAACAATCCGGATAGATATCTGTTTAATACCTATGAGGGCATCAATACAGGCCTGCCCTACAGTAAGATGGCTTTTGTCAAAGCGGTACAGGATATGATCAACCGTCAGGAGATCTTGGGAGCGGATGGCAAACCGTACCATTTCAAGACCCATTCTCTGCGGCACACCCGGGCCAGCGAGTATGCGGAGCAGGGAATGCCGATCGGTGTCATACAGCGTATGTTGGGCCACTGCAGTCTGCAGATGAGCCTGCACTATGCAAAGGTCTCGGACAACGTCCTGTATAAAAAATGGAAGGAAACGGAAGCACTTGGGATCCTGCATCTGACAGCAGCCCCTCCTGGAAAAGAACTGACAGCGGTTCCGGCCAGAAAAGTCAGTTATGAGCACGTCAGGAAAGGGCTTGATGCTGTCCGGGTACCATTTGGCGTTTGTTTTAAACCGTCGAAACTGCCTTGTAAAACCCAGCTGAAACACTGCCTGGAATGCGCAAGCTTCTGCAGTACCAGCGAAAATGAGGCCGAGTATCTGGAAGAGATCCGGCGTGTAGGGGCACAGATTGCGTTGGGAAAGAGGCTCGGCCGTCCGGAATGGGTGGATAAAAACCAAGAGTATCTGGAACTTCTGATGGCGATGGCGGAACGCATCCGCCAGGAAGGGATTGTTCATAAGAACGGAGCCCTCCGGGAGGAGCCCAATGCCTGACCAAAGCGGATTACAGAGGAGCAATGCAGAGCGGACACGGATAGCCCGAGAGAAAGCACTTCAGGCGATTGACAGTCTGAAAGGAGATGGCAAGCATGTAAATTTCAGTACCGTATCGCAAAGAAGCGGTATATCCAGGCACTTCTTATACGAAGATGCTGAAATAAGGAAAAACATTGAAGAGCATCGAAAAAATGATGTGAATAGCGAAATCAATAAGAGAGCAAAATTTGACAAAACAGCGAAGTCTAAGGATGTAATTATTGCTGCGAAAGACAAAAGGATTGCCAGACTCGAAGAAGAGAATAAGCGGCTTCGGGCTGAAGTGATTACTCTTCGCGGAATGGTTTACAAATCCTAAGGTCACGTCGGGGACATGTACCCGACGTGGAAAAAATACAAAAATGTTGGAGTTCTGGGGGCTCGAGCCCCCAGACCACGAGTTTTATACAGGAGGAAAAGAAAATGATCAACGGAGAAAAGAAGATTGCAAGGCCTTTCAGATGGGGTATCGTAGGCGGCGGCCGCACCAGCCAGGTCGGCTACAAGCACAGGCTCGGCGCACTGATGGACAACACCAACTTCAAGCTTGTGGCGGCGGCCTTCGACATTGATCCCGACCGCTGCGTCGATTTCGGCAGAGAGCTGAACATGGATCCCTCCCGCTGCTATCCCGACTACAAAACAC
>JAFUBF010000492.1 GCA_017460325.1 Clostridia bacterium
AGACCACCTTCCTCTACGTTACCCATGACCAGACCGAAGCTCTGACGATGGGTACCCGCATCGTGGTGATGAAGGCTGGGTTCATCCAGCAGGTCGATACGCCGCAGAATCTGTATGATTATCCGGCCAATCTGTTCGTCGGCTCCTTCATCGGCAGCCCGCAGATGAACTTCTTCAATGTCAAGCTGGTCAGCCGGAACAACGCCGTCTGGGCCGACTTTGGCAAGAACAGCATCAAGATTCCGGATTCCAAGGTTCGTAAGTTCAAGGACGAGTCCTATGTGGGCAAGGAAGTTGTCATGGGCATCCGTCCTGAGAACATCCACGATGAGGACCGTTTCCTGTCTGTTGCGGATGACAACCTCGTCGAGGCGAATGTTGAAGTCGTCGAGCTGATGGGCTCTGAGACGTATCTGTATCTGCAGACCACCGGTAAAGAGGGCAACGTGATCGCCCGCGTCGATCCGCGCAGCAAGTCCCATACCGGCGATACCATCAAAGTTGCGTTCGAGACCAGCCGTCTCCACTTCTTTGACAAGGATACCGAGCTCACCATTCTGAATCGTTGAGAACTCATTGAAGCCGCACGAATGTGCGGCTTTTTTATGTCCTTTTTGTACAAAAAGTATTTCTGGATTAAAAGGTTATTTATGAAAATTTTCCAAAGTATGGATTTATTCTTCTCATTCGGATATAATAGCCTATCGATTCAAAGACGTGTATAATATCGAGAAAGGGTGAGAAGAATGGTACCGGAGAAACGTTTCCTGAACCAGATTGAGCAGGCCTTCTCGCATCTCATAACACAGAAAATTTATTTACTGGATGTTGAGGGCAATATTCTTCTTCCTTCAGAGGAAGAAGGAAAGAAGATTAACCTGCCTGAGTTTATTGATCCCGGCATGTCCGTTTCCTATGACAACAAAACCTTCCTTAAGATCGGCATTACACCGGAACTGATCCTCTGCATCCACGACCGTGGTGCCGAGGCACATAACTGCATCATGCTGGCGGGTGAGATGATCCGTTACATGGGCAGGGGGGAGGCCCCGATTCAGAGCCGTTACGATGTTTACCGCAGAGTGCTGCGGGAGGAGCTGACGGGCTCCGAACTGGAGGCACTGACGCATGAACACCAGATTGACATGAATCTGGAACGGACGGTTATCACGATCCAGATCCTGCAGACGGAACAGGAAACCGCTTTCAGCATGCTGGATACGGTGGTTCCGCGGATCAATACGGATATCCTCGTGGAAATGGACCGTCATACCGTGGTCATGCTGAAAAGCATGGAAAACGTGGAGAATATTGATGAACTGTATCAGCTTGCCGAAGCGATTGAGCAGACACTGCTGGATGAAACCGGGAAGAGCTGCGTGATTGGCATCGGAGAGCCGAAGAAGACCATCCAGGAGATCGGGGAAAGCTACCGCGAATCCCGCAGGGCAGTGGAAGTGGGACGGATCTTCCTGGCGGATCAGCACATTTACATGTACCGCAGCCTCGTCCTTGAACGCTTCCTGATGGATATTCCGCGGAAGATGGGGGTTCGGTATCACAGCATTCTGTTTAACCGGAGGACCTCACGTCTCTTCAATGAGGAAATGCTGCATACCATTGAGATGTTCTTTGCCAAGGACCTGAACCTTTCGGATACGGCAAGACAGCTGTATATCCACCGGAATACGCTGGTTTATCGGCTTGACAAGGTACAGCGTCAGACGGGACTGGATCTTCGGAATTTTGATGATGCCGTAACGTTCAAAATGATGATGCTTTTGGGAAAAAGCGGACAGGATAAGCCGCGCCCGGTGTATTGATTGGAAAGGAAAACCGGCCAGAGGCCGGTTTTTTCATGGGAGGGGATTACTTTGAAAAAACATGTGCTTTTGTTACTGATTTCTGCGCTTCTGATTTTTTCCGTCTCTGTCTATGCCAGCGGACCCCGTTCGTTTATCCGCGGCGAGGAGGATACGGTGACGATTTCAAGAGAGGAATATGAGCGGTATCAGCAGTTTTCCAAGCTGGATCTTCTCCTGCAGATCGTCGATGCCTATTACTATGAGGATGCCGATCGGGAAAAGATGCTTGACGGCGCGGCAGCAGGCCTGATGGACGGCATCGGTGATGTGTACAGCTGCTATTACACCAAGGAGCAGATGGACAAGATCAACGAGGAATCGACAGGAGTCTATGCGGGGGTCGGCTGTCAGCTGCTGGCAGACCCGGAGACCATGCTCATTACGGTGACGCGTGTCTTTAAGGGAAGTCCGGCGGAGGATGTGGGCATCCGTACCGGAGACAAGATTGTCTATGTCAACGATGAGTACTATTCAGCCCGTGAGATGGATGATGCGGTTTCCGTGATGCGCGGCCATGTGGGTGAGTCGGTGAAAATCACGGTCCTGCGGGATCTTGAGACCATTGATTTTGAACCGGTCCGCCGTGAGGTCAACATCAACTACGTGGAATACGAGATTCTTCCCGAGAACATCGGGTACATCATTCTCTACGATTTCTACGGAGACGCGGCGCAGGGCTTTAAGGAAGCACTGGAAAAGTTTGCAGAGGCCGGTGTGAAAGGGGTCATTATTGATCTGCGCAATAATGGCGGCGGGATTGTGGACATTGCCGTGGACATTGCCGACCAGATTCTTCCGGAGGGCGTCGTTGTGTCCACCCGGGACAAGGCTGGGACCGAGGAAAAGATGACCGTCGACGCGGAACACTACGACTTCCCGCTGGCCGTACTGGTCAATCAGTATTCCGCCAGCGCATCCGAAATCCTTGCCGGCGCCATCCGGGATGATCATGCCGGAATTCTCGTGGGAACGAAGACCTTTGGAAAAGGCGTGATTCAGGCGGAGCTGCAGTTCACGGACGGCACGGGAATGAAAGTGACCATGGCCAGGTACTATACCCCCAGCGGGGAGTGTATCCATGAGGTCGGCATTGAACCGGATGTGGACATTGAACTGAACAAGGATGCGGTGACCCGGTACGGGTATAACAATCTTCCGCACGATCAGGACAATCAGCTGCAGACCGCGGTGCGCATTCTGACCGGTGAGTCGACGCTTGAGGCGGAGAAAGCCGCAGCGGAGGCCATTAAGGCGGAGAAGAAAGCCGAGGAGGAAGCCAATGCAACGGCTGAGCTGGATGCCGCGCTTGAAAAGGGCAGGGCAAAGAGCGAGGATGCCGGTGAGGCAAAGGATGAAACGAGTGCGGGTCAGGAAGAGGAGGATGAACCGGCTGAGGTGACAGAGGAAACAACGGAGCAGAATCCGGAGGAATCGTCCGCGGAGTCGGAGGAACATCCGAACTGATCATCATTGAAAGAAGGCTGTTGAGATGTCTCGAGTAAGCGTTATTGTGCCGGTATATCAGGTGGAACAATGGCTGCCAGGCTGTCTTGACAGCCTTCTTTTGCAGTCATTTGAAGATTTTGAACTGATTCTGGTGGATGATGGAACCAGGGACGGAAGCCCGGCCATTATGGAGAGGTATCGGGAAAAAGATGCCCGCATCCGGATCATTCATAAGGAAAACGGAGGACTATCCTCCGCCAGAAATGCGGGACTTGATGTGGCCGGCGGGGAATATGTGGCCTTTCTGGACTCGGATGATACCGCCAGACCGGACTGGCTCAAGGATGTCATGGAGGCGGCGGACCGGGATCAGGCGGATCTGATTCTGTACAATTACTGCAAAGTGGAAAACGGACAGACCTCTGCGCCGTATCTACCCATCAGGGATGAGCAGTTCGACTTTCAGTCCTATCCGCTGGACCGCTATTTTTACCGGTACTGGATGCCCTATGTGCATGGACAGGAGGCCTGGAGCCGGGTATACAGGCGAAGCCTGATCGAAAAGAACCATCTTCGGTTTGCACTGAACCGGGATGTCTTTGCGGAGGATACGCTGTTTTCCGCCATGACCCTGATGCATGCCCGGCGGCTCACGGCGCTTTCGAAGCCGTACATTGACTATCTGCAGCGTGGGGACTCGCTGATGGGCCAGCCGAAACCCCGACTGGCCGCCCGACTGATGGAGCTTTCTGTCCGCCTTTCGGACTATGCGGACCGGACGGGGCACGGACAGGAACTGCGTCATGTGCTTCCGGTCCTGTGCTATGATAAACTGATCTGTAAGGGGATTCGCTTTGATCCATCCGAACAGGATGTCCGGGAGGCGATGGAGCAGTACAGGACCAATGCCACCATGCGAAAAATACTGACCGGACTGGCGTCTCCGATGCCCCTGCTGGCCTATACCGTGAATACCGGGAAAGGGTTTGCCACACAGGTGAGGGGCCGGCTGTTTGCCCGCCGCTGGCTGGCGGGTGATGTGGACGGGGCGATGGCACTGGTGGAAGGGCAGATTGGAAAGTGACAAAAATCAGCATTATTGTCCCCTGCAGGAACGGGGAAACCTACCTGCCGGCGTGCATCCGTTCCATTCAGGAGCAGTCTTTTCCGGATTTTGAACTGATTCTGATCAATGATGCTTCCACGGACAGAACAGCCGAAATCATGAGCCGGGCGGCTCTTGAGGATGCCCGCATCCGGGTACTGAACGGAGAGGGACGGGGCGTCTGCCGGGCGCGGAATCTGGGACTGTCTGCAGCGGAGGGCGAGTGGATTCTGTTTGTGGATGCGGATGACCTGCTGCCCGGGGAGGCGCTGATGCGCCTCTTCAGCGAAACCGGGCCCGACGTGGATATGGTCATCGGGGCCCATGAAACATTCGGGGAGAATCAGGAAACGGTTCTTTTCTGGCCGGAAACCCGCTGGCCACGGTTGCCGTGGCCACGGCGGCAGCGGGCGATGGTGCTCCGGCTGATTGAAGGGGACAGCATCCTGAACATCATGTGCAATAAACTTCACCGAAGGTCATTCCTGCGGGAAAAGGGAATCACCCTCAATGAAAAGGTAGCGGTGGCGGAGGATGCGCTGTTTAATCTGGAAGCGGTACTGCAGGCCCGGGGGTGTACCTACTGTCATGCCGTGACCTACCGGTATCGGATGCATCCGGATTCTACCATGAACCGGGCAACAGGGCCTCAGATGGAACTGCACCGAACCTGGCTCGGTGAAATGCGGAACATGTTGATGCGGCTGAATTGCTTTGAGGCCTTCTATGGGGCATTTGTGAACAGTGTGACCCTTCGTCTTTATAAAGACGGCGGAATTTTCGGTGTCGTACGGAATTTCCGAAAATCGTGCGGGGATCTGGTCAGCCCGAAAGGACTGAACCTGTCCCGGATGTCCGGCCGGGACCGGCGCACGGCCCGGCGGATTGCGGCGGGGTACTATCCCCTGCTGTATCCCGCTTTTGCCGTGGGGCAGATCTGTGTCCGGAAAGCCTCCGAAATGGCTTTCCTGCTTCGCCGAAACCGGGAAATGAAAGCGCTTCGGACAGGGCCCGGTGCGCTGCACCGGTTTGACAAATAACGTTTTCTGTCAATCATATGGTGCCGAAAGCCCAGGCAGCAATAAAGGACAGGGCCCGGTGCGCTGCACCGGTTTGACAAATAACGTTTTCTGTCAATCACACGGTGCCGAAAGCCCAGGCAGCAATAAATGACAGGGCCCGGTGCGCTGCACCGGTTTGACAAATAACGTTTTCTGTCAATCGCCCGGTGCCGAAAGACCGGACAATAAAAGAGGAGGATGAACCGTATGGAACCCCGGATCAGCGTCATTATCCCGTGCTATCAGAATGAGCAGACCATCGAAAAGGCCATCGGGAGCGTCCTTGATCAGGACGTGCCTCTTGAAATTGTGGCTGTAGATGACGGGTCGACGGATGGGACCGGGGCGGTTCTTGACCGGTTGAAGGCCGGAGATGACCGGGTACGGGTCTTCCATCAGGCCAATGGCGGGGTGGGCGCTGCCCGTAATCGGGGAATCGACGAGGCCGGGGGAACCTGGCTGTTTTTCCTTGACGGGGATGATTACCTTCTTCCGGGAGCCCTCCGTACTCTCCTTGAGGCGGCGGAGGGGGAAGAGGTGGACATCTGCTGCGCGGCCTATACTATCCGGCATCTGGAGACGGGGGAGGAGGAAACCCACGCCTGCACACCCGGAGACCGTCAGGTGATCTATGAAAGCCTTCTCCGTGGGGACAGCGCCCTGAACAGCATGTGCGCACGCCTGTATCGAAGGGAACTGATCCGGGAAAAGCGGGTTCGTGTGCCGGAAGGCGTGAAAGTTGGAGAAGATGTGCTGTTCAATCTGGAAGCGTTCCGCGTGGCCCGGACCTGGAAGATGCTGGACCGGGTGATCTACCGCTATGAACTCGGCGGGGATTCTGCCATGACGCGGGCGCGGACCGGTCTGTACCGGGCCAGCCGTCCCCTGATCGAGGGCATTCTCCGGTTTACTCATACCAATGGCCTTGAAACGGATCTTTTCCGGGCTGTGGTTGACCTGTACGTGAGAACCATGCGGGCGGAATACGGGCGCCCTCTGGCGGCAGCGCGGCTGACACGAACCGAGGTGGCCGAGATGACAGACGGAGTGAAAGTCTCTCTGTTGCCTGCAAAACAGCAGCTTTATGTTCATGCCTTGCGTTTTTGGCCTTTTTTGAGTATTCTATTACCGTGAGGACGCCGGCGAGCCGGTGCGCCTGTCAGGGGAGGCCATTATGTGAATGGGGGGAATTGCATGAATGGGCCGGATATCAGCGTGATCGTGCCCTGCTTCAATGCGGAACGTTACCTTGGAACCTGTCTTGAGAGTCTGGCGGTACAGAAACGGCCGGAAATTGAGATGATTTTTATTGATGACGGTTCCACAGATGGAACAGGCGCCATTCTGGACCGTTTCAGTCACGCGGAACCAAGAGCCAAGGTCTACCATCTGGCGAATGAGGGGGTTTCTGCGGCGAGAAACCGGGGAATCCGGCTGGCAAAGGGCCAGTATATCGCGTTTCTGGATTCGGATGATGCGTTTGAGGAAAATGCGCTTTCCATTCTGTATAAGGCAGCCAGAAGGACGAATGCGGACATCATTTCGGCAAAC